>NZ_JARAYJ010000029.1:0-132734 GCF_033794345.1 Streptomyces niveiscabiei | reverse complement strand
GAAGCGCAGGGCCGTGCAGGCGGTGCAGCGCTGGAGGAGGAGGCGGTGGTGCCGGACGCCGTCCCAGAAAGGGGAGTTGTCGCGGTTGATCACCGGGCGCGGTCGGTCCGGGAGCCGTTTCGCCGGCGCGTACTTGAGGATGCGGAAGCGGTGCGTGCCGACCAATTCGCCGCTCTCCACGCGGAGATCGGTGCGGGTCGTCACGAAGTGACCGACGCCGAGCTTCGTGGACTTGCGCGGTGACACCGACTCGATCACCGAGTCGGACGTGACCCGTTCGCCGACGCGCAGGGGACGGGCGTACTCCTGCTCCGAGTCGGTCGCGACGACCGCCGTGCAGCCCGACTCGTCGAGCAGCGCGAGGAGTTGACCGTAGGCGTCGGTGCGGGACCGGGGGCCCGGGAGGCCGGCCATCGTCCAGACCTGGAGCATCGTGGGCGGGGCTATCGCGTCGGGGCCGGTGTACGCGGGGTTCGTGTCGCCGAGGGCCTCGCACCAGTGGCGGATCATGGGGGCGTTCACCGGGTCGGCGGCGAGCGCGGCGACGGTCGCGGGCAGGCCCTCGTACGCCTTGAGCCGTTCCTCGTAGGCCTGTTGGCCATCGGAATCGTCCGGCACGGCATCCTCCCCTGCCCTCGCCCGCTCCCGGCTGGAAGATTTCTGACTGTCCGTCAGATCATCCGAACTGTCAAGGACAGCCGACCAGTTGGGGTACACGGAAACGCCTGCGCGGCGAGACCCGAAAGCCTCGCCGCGCAGGCGTTTACCACCCCAGTGAACACATCCCACGCTCGGCCGGAGGGCCGGTGCCGGTGCGCCGACCCTCCCGGTTCAGCGGGTCACCACCACAGCGGGGCGAAGGTGACCTGCACGTTGTGGTTGCCCTGGTTGATGGCCGTGAACGCGGAGCCGTTCACCTGGGCCGTGTTGCTCTGGTTGCTCGCGCCGGAGCCCACGGCGTTCTGCTGCGTGGTGGACGAGTTGCCGTTGTTGTCGCCGGCCACACCGCTGCCGATGATGCTGGCGACGCCCGCGTTCGATCCGTCGTCCGCGAAGCCGCCGTTGTCCGCCGCCGCGACGCCGGTGAAGAGAGCGGCGGCGAGCGGGAGGGCGGAGACGGCGGCGACGATGCGGGCGGTACGGATGCTTGCCATGTTGTTCCTCCAGAGAACCCGGCCTGTGGCCGGGATTGCGTGAACTACGGCTGTTACCGGGGCAGTTGGCCGACCGTCCCGGTGGTGGTGACGACGTCGCGAGATCAGAGTTGCCCACCGGGCCCCCGGACAACCACCCCCTACGGCCCGATTAGCACGCAAGCGTGATGACCAGTCGATAAACCCCTTTCACTACCGTTCTTCGCGTGGTGTCGCTTCCCGGGCGCGTCGCGGGGGCCGCATCCCGTACGCCGCATGGGGTGAAGCGTTCCGGCAGCCCGGCCGGCGCCGGGGTCCCGTACCGCCGTCCGGGTCTGCGCCCCCTCCCGTTCTTCGAACGAGTGTGCGAAACTGGGGGCATGGCCACCACCGACCGGCAGGCCACCACGCTGGCCCTCGCCCACGCGCTCTCGGCCGCCGAACGCGGCCTGGCCGTCATCCCCCTGTCCCGCACCAAGCTCCCGGCCCTGCGCTCCCCCCACCGCCTCGATCCCCCCGGCACCCCGCCCTGCCACGGCGAATGCGGGCGCCCCGGACACGGGGTGTACGACGCGACGACCGATCCGGCCCGCATCCGCGCCCTCTTCGCGATGGCCCCCTGGGCCACCGGGTACGGCATCGCCTGCGGGCTGCCGCCGCACCACCTCATCGGGGTCGACCTCGACACGAAGGGGGACACCGACTCCACCGCCGCGCTACGGGAGTTGGCCCTGCGCCACCTCTTCACCATCCCGCCGACCGTCGTCATCCTCACGCCCTCCGGAGGCCGCCACCTCTGGCTCACCGGGCCACCGGACGTCGTCGTCCCCAACTCCGCGGGGCGGCTCGCGCCGGGGATCGACATCCGGGGGGCGGGCGGGTACCTGGTCGGGCCCGGGTCCCGTACGGAGCGGGGGGTGTACGGGGCGGCTCCGGGTACGGCACATCTGCCGCCGGCGCCCTGCCCTCGCGCCCTCCTACGGCTCCTGCTTCCGCCGGCTCGGGCGGTGGGGGGCGCTTCGATGCCGGGGGGTGCGGCGGGGGCGAGGGCTGACTCGGGGGCGGGGACCGGAGCCGGTTCGGGGGCGGGGACCGGGTCCGGCTCGGGGACCGGGTCCGGAGCGGGGTCGGGGACCGGGCCCAGCTCGGGGTCCGGCGTCGGCTCCGGATCGGGGTCAGGGTCGGGGTCGGAGTGGGGAGCAGAGTCGGGATCCAGTCCTGGTTCCGGGTCCCAACACGGCCACGGCTTGGTCCAGTTCGTCCTCTCGGCCCACGAGGGTCAGCGCAACACCCGCCTGTTCTGGGCGGCTTGCCGCGCGTACGAGAACGGCCTCGCATTGTCGGGGGAGTTGCTCGAAGCGGCGCTCCGAACAGGGCTGACGGAACGGGAGGCGCGGTCAACTCTGGCGTCGGCGGCGCGACTTACGGGGTGGAAGGGGGAAGGGGGCATACGGCGGTGAGGTCGCCGGGGTCGTCGTACGGCGGTGGCGAGGCCTGCCGGAGACGTACGGCGGCCCGGGAGCCCCCGTACCAAGATCCGCGCCCCGTACCCCGAACTACCCCCGAAACAGCGTGAATCGGAGCGCTCGGTAGCGAAAAGGAGCGCTTTCGTAGGTAAAAGTGAGACTCCGGCGTACGACACGCCTAAGGTTTCCGTCCATGTCCCTGACCCGAGTCGTTCTCCTGTCCGGCCGTTCGATCGAGCTCTCCGACATCCGGCTCTCCTCGACGTACGCCGGCATGCTGGAGGGCTACCCCTGCGCCCGCGTGAACGACATGAAGATCAACGGCTTGCTGCGGGGCGCGGAACGAGACAGCCCGCGTACGCCGGTCCACCTGGTGGAGCCCGCACGCGAGTACCGCCCCGAGGACTCCCCGGGCCCCTTCGGCCCCGTCGAGATCCTCCCCCCGGTGTCCTGCGTCGCCTCCTTCCACTCCACCCCGGTCTCCCCCACCCTCGACCCCGTCCTCCACCGCTCCACCCTCACGGTCATCTGGTTCCAGCAGACCCCCCAGGTCCCGTCGGGCACGGACGCGGACAAACGCCTGCGCGCCCTGGAGTGGGAGGACCTGGCCCGGGACACCGAACTCTGACCACCACGAAAGGGGTGCTCCCCTCCTGCGGAGCACCCCTTTCCACCTGCGGTGGGTGTGGGATTTGAACCCACGGTGACGTCACCGCCACGACGGTTTTCAAGACCGTTCCCTTAGGCCGCTCGGGCAACCCACCTTGCCCCGGTCCCACTTGGGACAGGACGGGTACAGCGTACCGGCAGCGAGCGACGGACGACGCTCACGGTCCGAACGCGGGTTCCGCCCGCCCCGCGTTCAGTCGCCGTTGCCGTCACGGCAGCCGTCAGGGGGACGACAATAGGCATCGGCCAGCATTCGACCGCAGGGCGATTGCCACCTGATTGCCGTATCTGAATGGCTTGATAACCGATCACTTAAGGACACGGGTGAGGCATTCACGCCACATATGAGCCCGACTCTTGCACTATTCCGCAAGAGCGTGCCTGAATAATCTCCGTGCACGGCTAGACCGACCGCTGCCGTGCACATCAATCAGTGACCCGGGGGGGACACCATATTCATGGGGGGGGTTACTTCGCCATGCCGTGGTATCAGTCATCGCGCATGCTGCCCTGGCTTCGCGTGTTCCTTCACAGGCTGGACACACCAGCTTCTGCCGTGGAGCGGAAGCTCTTCCCAGGCCACATCGCCGCCGGCACCGGCATGGTCCAGCCCCGGAACTGGACCAGCAGCATGACCGGCTGGGCCAGTGGCACGACCAGGGAGTCTCGCCCCTGGGCCGACAACGACTACACCGAGATCCAGTGATTGCTTCAACGGTTCCAACTCCACCTCGTCGGGTGAATGGAACGTCCATTACGACGGCGGCGACAACCGGTACTTCACCGTCGCCCACCTCAATGGCTCGGACTCCACTCGTGCCGTAGTCAGCGTGAGAAAGGTATACGTGGACACCACCGCGGCCGACTGAGCTCCCATTCCACCAGTGCAATGTCGTTGAAAAGCCGGGAGATGCCCACGCGGCGTCTCCCGGCGGTCATGTTCCGAGAACGGTATCCCCGTGAACCTTCGAGCTCGTCTGCGTACCAGTCCGGCCGTGTGGACGGCACCTGTCTGGGGCGGAATAGTCGTCTTCTACTTCTTTCACGCTCTTCATCTGGAAGACCCCTACGAGGAAGTCGTCAACGGACCGCTCTGGGCGCCGCAGCAGGTCACTCAGGCGCTCTTCTACTTCTACGCGTTCGCCTATGCCATCACCTGCGGCCTGGCGGCGTGGGAGGGCGGGCGGCTCAAGCGGGACGGCGTATGGCTGCTGGCTCCGGGGCGTTCCCGGTTCAGGGTCGCCGCCCAGGCCCTCGCCCCGGTGGTGGGGGCGGGCTGGCTCGTTCTCGGTCTGCCGGTGCTCATGCGGCTGATCGAGACCGGGCTCGTTCCGACGCCGCAGGCCCTGGCGCCGCTCCTGCTGGGCATGGCGCTCGTGGCCGCGTGGGCGGTGCTCGGCTGCGCGCTGGGCCACCTCACCCCACGGCTGATCTCCGCGCCGCTGTCCGCCGTCTTCGTCTACTACCTGATCACCAAGACCGGGCAGGTGGAGCCGGTGTGGCTGCGACACGTCTCGGGCGCGCCGGACACCTCGCTGGATTTCGGCGAGCAGTACGGGCTGTCGACGCTGGCCGTGCCGTTCCTGTTCGCCGTGTCCGTGGCCGTGGCGGTCGCCGTGTGGTGGGTGCCCGCATCGCGCGCGGTGCGGCTGGCGGTTCGCGCCGGGGCGGCCGTGACCGCTTGCGCGGTGATGGCCCTGTGCGCCGACGTCGCCTCGGGGTTCGGCTACGGGAACGGGCCGGTCACCACGGGCCACGCCCCCGCCGAGTGCGCGGGGACGGCCCTCCGGGTGTGCGTCGCCGCCGCGGGCGGTGCCCAGGACCGGCTCGGACAGGTCCATGAGGAGATCGACCGTTCCCTGACCGCGCTGCGCCGGGCGGGGGTCCGGGTGACGGTTCCCGCGACGGTGACGGACAGTCTGCTCACCGGCCGCCGCAAGGAGCCGTCGACCCGGGACACGTGGTGGCTTCCGCTGTCCGAGCAGGCCGGGCACAACGGCCCCGGCATGACCGGAGTCCGCTTCGGGGTGCTCCTCACGGCCGTACGGTTCCCCTGCGCCTTCCCCACGTCGGTGGAGCCCGGGCGACCGGCGGACTGGATCGTCAATCACGATGCCGCGATGCTGTGGGCCGCCACGCTCATCGACGCGGACGAGCCCTACCTCGACTGGCGTCGTGGCGAGTACGGAAACTTCCAGAACGCCCGTCAGGTGCTGGCGAAGGTCGAGGAGCGAGCCCACGACGCGGCCACGCTCCCGCCGGCGGAGCAGAGCGCCTGGTTCCACGAGGAACAGCGGAAAGCCTGCCGTCTCGTACAGGAGAGCGCCGCGTGACCTTCTGGTGCAAGGCCCGCCGTGTCCAGGCCGCCCTCGTCCCCGCCCTGGCCGCGTTCGCGCTGCTCGTCGCGGTGGCGCACGACCAGTACGTCCGGCTGCCCAGCCTGCTCACGGCTCAGGGGAACCGCGTGTTCCTCCTGCAACTGGTCCCCCTGGTCGTCAGCTCCGCCCTCGCCCACAGCCTCGCCCAGGCGGTGACCGACGTCGAGGCCACGGCGCAGCGCAGGGTCCGCGCTCTGGACGCCGCCATGATCACCGCCGTCGCGGCGACCGCCGTACTGGCGAGCCTCCTGGTGCGAGCCGTCAGCGGGTCGGGGGAGGCGTCCATGGCGGGCCGCAACACCCTGTTCCTGGTGGGTCTGATGCTGGTGGCCCGTGCCGTCCGGGAACAGGCCGCGACCGCCGTACCGGTCGGCTGGGTGCTCGCCGTCATGTTCGTCGGCTACCGCGACTTCCACCGGCCCTGGCCCTGGGCGGTCACCCTGCATCCCGCCGACTTCCTGCCCACGTCCGGCTTCTGCCTGCTCGTCTTCGCCGCCGGGCTCGTCGCCCATGTCCGCGGCCGTCGTCCCTGAAGGGTTCCGCCTTGCCGATCCGCCTCGCATCCTGCACGTTCGGCTACCGGCGTGCCGGTACGCCGGTCCTCACCGACCTCACGTACACCGTCCCCGCGGGGTTCACCGTCCTCCTGGGCCCCAACGGAGCGGGAAAGTCCACCCTGCTCAAACTCGCCGGCGGCCTGCACCAGCCGCGGTCGGGAACCGTGCGGATGGACGGCCTGGCCTCTCGGGATGCCGCCTACCTCAAGCAGGTGGCCTGGATGCCCCAGACCATCACGCCCATGACCGGTCTGACCGCCCGGGAGCAGGTCGCCTACACCGGCTGGCTGAAAGGCATGAGGAAGGCCGCCGCGTGGGACGCCGCGCTCACCGCCCTGGCCCGGGTCGAGATGGCGGATAGGGCGGACGAGAAGGTCAAGAGGCTCTCCGGCGGTCAGCTCCGCCGCGTCGGCGTCGCCTCCGCCCTCGTCCACGGGGCGAGCGTCCTCCTCCTCGACGAGCCGACCGCCGGCATGGACCCCACCCAGCGGCGTGTGTTCCGCGACCTGATCATCACCCTCGCGACCGACGACGTCCGCGTGCTGATGTCCACGCACGACATCTCCGACCTCGCCGAGGAAGCCGACCAGGTCACCGTCCTGCGGCAAGGGCGGATCGTCTTCACGGGCCCGACCGCGGACTTCCTCGCCCACGCCCCCTCCGACACGGCCGAGGCACGCCGCGCCGAGGCCGCGTACTCCGCCGTCGCCGCCCTCGCTCCCGCGCGGAGCGCCTGGTGAACGCCGGGTGGGGTCAGGTGGGCCGGCTGCTCCGGGAGGAGGGAACGCAACGGGTAAGGGGCGCCCTCCATGGAGAGCGCCCCTTACCTGTACGACGGAGACGTCAGTTGTCGCCCGTCCGCGAACCCAGCGTCAGATCGACGGTCTGGCTCTTGCCGCCGCGCTCGTAGGTGATCGTCACCTTGTCGCCCGGCTTGTGCGTCCAGATCTCGCCGATCAGGGTCGGCCCGGAGTCGATGACCGTGTCGTCGAGCTTGGTGATGACGTCGCCCGTCTTGAGGCCCGCCTTGGCCGCGGGGCCGCCCGCCTCGACCGAGCCCTGGTCGCTGATCTTGGCGCCACCGGTGCCCTCCTCCAGGGAGACCGACGCGCCGATCTTCGCGTACACCGGCTGGCCGGTCTTGATCAGCTGCTGGGCGACGTACTTCGCCTGGTTGATCGGGATGGCGAAGCCGAGGCCGATCGAGCCCGCCTGGCCGGCGCCGAGGCCGCCGGAACTGTTGGACTGGATCGCGGAGTTGATGCCGATGACGTTGCCCTGCGCGTCCAGGAGGGGGCCGCCGGAGTTGCCGGGGTTGATCGAGGCGTCCGTCTGGAGCGCGCTCATGTACGAGCTGCCGCTGCCGCTGCCGTCCGAGGAGGCGACGGGACGGTCCTTCGCGCTGATGATGCCGGTCGTGACCGTGTTGGACAGCCCGAAGGGGGCGCCGATCGCGATGGTCGAGTCGCCGACGGCGACCTTGTCGGAGTCGCCGAGGGTGAGCGGCTTCAGGTCCGCGGGCGCGTTCTTGAGCTTGATGACGGCGACGTCGTACCCCTTCGCGTGCCCGACGACCTCGGCGTCGTACTTCTTGCCGCTCGGGAACGTCGCCGTCACCTTGCCGCCCTCGACCGCCTCGGCGACGACGTGGTTGTTGGTGACGATGTGGCCCTGCGTGTCGAAGACGAAGCCGGTGCCGGTGCCGCCGTCGCCGCTGCTGGACTCGGCCTGGATGGTGACGGTGCTGGGCAGCGCGCGCTGGGCGACGCCCGCGACCGTGCCGGCGTCGTGCTTGACCGAGCCGCCGCTGTCGGAGGCGGAGACGGTCGTCGAGCCGTTGTCGTCGTTGTCCTTGGCCATCGTGTAGCCGAGCGCGCCACCGAGGCCACCGGCGACCAGCGCCGCCGCGAGGACCGCGGCGACGAGCCCGCCGCGCCCCTTGCGCCGGGGCGCGGGCTCCTGCGCGTACGCCGCGCCCCACGCACCGCCGGCTCCCGCGCCGCCGTCCGCGTACGACGGGACGGGCGGGGCCGGGGGAGGCCAGGAGGCGTCGACGGCGGTCGGCGCGGGGGCGGTGCCGTAGCTGTCGTACGGGGCGGCGCTCGGGGGCTGCGGGGTCGGGGGGGCGCTCCGCGTGTGCGCGTACGGGTCCTGGGCGGGCTGCTGCCGGGGAGCCGGCGGGGGCCAGTCGCCCTCGGCGCCCGCACCCGCGCCCGGCGCGCCCGCGGGCGGTTCCGGTGCCGTCTTCGGCAGCTGCGCGGTCGGCGCCGCGTCCCGCGCGTCCGCGTCCGTGGACGTCGTCGGAGAGTCCACCGGCACGGGAGGTGCGGACGGGGCCGGGGGTACCGCGGTGCCCTCGTTCTCGGTGCTCACAGCTGTTCTCCTCGGTCCACGGCTGTCTGTCGAGTGTGCGTTGCCTTTACGCTTCAAGCTTTTCCCACAGCCCGTCAGAGCACCATAAGCGGTGGCTGTGGGTCGACGGGCGCTCCATATGCGAGATATCAGATGATATGGCGGACATACCGGGACGCCCGCACAGAACATCTCAGACGGTTCTCAGACGCACGTCCCGGATCTCGGGTACCCCCCGCCGATGGGACCATGGCGCGGTGACCCACGCACGGCAGCACCACATCCAGGTCGTCGCCCACCGAGGCGCCTCCGAGGAAGCCCCCGAGCACACCCTCGCCGCGTACCGCAAGGCCATCGAGGACGGCGCGGACGCGCTCGAGTGCGACGTACGGCTGACCGCGGACGGGCACCTCGTCTGTGTGCACGACCGGCGCGTCAACCGGACGTCCAACGGGCGCGGGGCGGTGTCCGCGCTGGAGCTGGCCGAGCTGAACGCGCTCGACTTCGGCTCCTGGAAGACGAAACGGGCCGCCCGCGCGCGCGTGGGGGACGAGGAGGAGCCCGACTGGGAGTTCCGTCCCGAGGACCGCGAGCACACGTCCGTACTGACGCTGGAGCGGCTCCTGGAGCTCGTCGCGGACGCGGGCCGGCCCGTGGAGCTCGCGATCGAGACGAAGCACCCGACGCGTTGGGCCGGACAGGTGGAGGAGCGGCTGCTCGCGCTGCTGAAGCGGTTCGGTCTCGACGCGCCCGGCGACCCCGCCGAGTCCGCCGTACGGATCATGAGTTTCTCGGCGCGGTCGCTGCACCGCGTGCGCGCGGCGGCGCCGACGCTGCCGACCGTGTACCTGATGCAGTTCGTGTCGCCCCGGCTGCGCGACGGGCGGCTGCCGGTGGGCGTGGGGATCGCGGGGCCGTCGATGCGGATCGTGCGCGGTCACCCCGCGTACGTGGAGCGGCTGAAGCGGGCGGGGCACCAGGTGCACGTGTGGACGGTGAACGAGGAGGCGGACGTCGACCTGTGTGTGCGCCTGGGGGTCGACGCGATCATCACGAACCGGCCCGGGGCCGTGCTGCGGCACCTCAGGACGCCGTAAGGACGCTGGAGGGACGCTGGAGGGACGCCGTGATCGTCACGGGGTGTGCACCGGCGCGTTCGGTGCGTGTACCGGTGTGAAGAATGCGTCAGCGGACGGACATCCACCGGTTTCCGGTACAGGCCAAGGGGGCATCCACTCGGTGGCGTGGGGCGAAGGAGGTCTCGGGGGTGGCGTTGGTGGTGGCACAAGAGGTGCCCACGTCGTCGAGCATGGCCGTGGCCCACGGTCCTGCGGGCGTGGGCGCGGCGAGACACCGTATGCGGGACCAGCTGCGCGGCGGCGGGGTCTCCGAGGCGGTCATCGACGACGCCGTACTGATCCTGTCGGAACTGCTCAGCAACGCGTGCAAGCACGGACGGCCGCTGGGTGACGCGCTCGCGGGCGACGGCGACGTACGCGCGGCCTGGCGCGTGGACGCGCGCGGGCGCCTGGTCGTCGAGGTCACGGACGGCGGCGGCCCGACCCGCCCCTCCCCGGCGCACCCGTCCGTCACCGCGCACGGCGGCCGGGGCCTGAACATCATCTCCGCGCTCGCGCACGACTGGGGGGTGCGCGACGACATCCACGGCGAGGTCACGGTCTGGGTGGTCGTCCACAACGACGTCCACGACCCGGACGCGCGCACGCACGCGCGCACGGACTTCGCCGACGGGGTGACGCCCTCGCTGTCAGGGCTGGACTTCGACGATCTCGACTAGGCTCCCGGCGTACCAGACCAGCCGTACCCGGGAGACAGTCGATGGCCAAGAAGCGACCCCAGACCAAGGCCCAGGGGCCTCAGGTGACCGACGGGGAGATCCCGGTCGTTGGGGCGCGGGAGCCGTGTCCCTGCAAGAGCGGCCGGCGGTACAAGGCGTGTCACGGCCGGGCGGCGGCGCAGGCGGTCACCGAGCTGGTGCAGCGGCCGTTCGAGGGGCTCGCGGGGGAGTGCGACTGGGTCGCGCTGCGGGAGCTGGTGCCCGCGGCCACCGCCGGGCTGACGCTCAAGGGCGGGCTGCCGGAGGGCGTGCCGTCCGTGACGCTCGCCACCGTGCTGCCGATGGCCTGGCCGGCGCTGCGGCGCGACGACGGGTCGGTGCTGCTGGGCCTCCAGAACGACACCGCCTCCGGTGACGTCAGCCGGGACCTCGCCGACAACCTCCTGCGCGCGCTGGAGGCCGAGCCGGGGACGCCGGTCCAGGGCCGCCGTACGCCCGCGGACGGTCCGCGGCTCCAGGATCTGCTGGATCCCGAAGGCGGGTTCGAGCCAGTTGTGCACACCGGCTTCGACTTCTGGGTGCCGGACACGGAGAACGCGACCACGGACGTGACGGCGTCCCTGGAGCGCGCGAACGAGGCCGTGATCCCGACGGTCAAGCTGACGGGCGTGGACGCCGCGTACTGGTGCGAGACCCCGGAGAAGAACCACCTGCGCTGGGTCATGCCGCACCCGGAGGAGCGTCTTCTGGACGCTCTCGCGCGCCTGCACGCGGCCGGTGCCGCCGGTCTCGGCGAGGGCACCCGGCTGGTCGGCTCCTTCCGGGCGCACGGCCTGACCGTGCCGGTCTGGGACCTGCCGAGCGAGGTCCGCGCGCAGGACGTCGAGAAGCCCGCCGCCGAGTTCGCGGAGCGCCTCGCGACGGCCCTGGCCACGGACGCCCCGCTGACGGCGGACGAGCGCCGCGCGCGCGGGGGCCTGACGAACCGCCAGGTCACCCTGAGCTGACGCGCGGCTCGCCCGAGCGGGTGACTCCGCTCACAACTCCCGTGCCCCGCAAGGCCGGTCGGTACCGGAAACCGCCGCTCAGCGGTTGTCCGGAAAGCCTCCGGAACCGGAAAGAAAACGGGAGATCGAATTTGCTTGGAGCCGATCTCTTGTTACGGTTCGAGTAGCCCGGTTGCTGGTGCATCCCCCGTCGCCAGCAACCGGGTCTTTTCATGCCCCCGCGCCGCTTCACAGTCCGGCGCGGTACGTCAACTCCCCGCGTCCGGTGCGGAGTTGCTCCCCGAACGCAGCAGCAGCGGCCCGTCGCCGCGCCGCGCGAACTCCGACACGGCGCTGTAGCCGTCGAGTTCCCCCCGCGTCCGCTCGCGCGGCGTCTCGCAGCTCGCGGGCTCGTCCTCGGCGCCGACCGCGCACCGCAGCCGCACCGTCCGCCCGTCGGGCCCCAGGAGGCTCAGGACGGCCTCCAGGGCGCGCCCGGTGCCGTTGCGGTAGTAGGTGCGCGCCCAGGTGTCCTCGCCCTGCGTCAGGACGCACGTCTGCGCCTCCACGCCGTCCGGCGAGGCGAGTTCGGGGCCGCAGCGCGCGGCGGTGGCGGTCCCGAGGCCGAGCAGCCGCGCGGGCGCGGGGGACGCGGCGGGCTTGGGATCGTCGTAGGGGCGCGGCTCGCGCGGCGGGACGACCGTCCGTACGGCGTCGTCGAGCACGTTCCCCTCCTCACCCGCCGGGCCCGCCGACGCGAGGGTCAGAGGGAGCGCGACGGCGCACAGGGCGGTGGCGCCGAGGGCGAGGAGGCGAAGGTTCATAGGCGGAAGATAACGAGCACGCGCGCGCGTACGGCCCGTTCCGCGCCGGGCGGCCCTACAACTCGGGGGCGCTCACACCCGTACGAGTGAGGACGTCGACGACCGTGTCGACCACGGCCTCCACGTCGGGCACCCAGGGCGTGGCCGAGCCGGGCAGCGGGGCGCGCTCCCAGCGGATGTCTCCCTGACCGGAGAGGGAGGGCGGCAGGGCGAGGTAGCCGCCCTCGCCGTGGAAGCGGAGCGAGCCGGGGACGTAGTCCTTCGCGTACAGGAGTTCGCCGAGCTGTTCCATGGAGTACGGCTTGACGAGGATCGCCCAGCGCGCGGGCGCGGCGACGACGGGGCCGAGGCGCATGCCCTTCGCGTCGAGTTCGGCGAGGGCCTGGGCCGCCGCGCGCGCGGGGAGGCTGATCGCGCAGGGCGCGCTGCCGCCGGTCGCCAGGACGATCGGCGCGGTGGGGCGGTTCGTCCACCACCAGCGGACCATCCGGTCGTCGGTGGTCGCCGCGAGGAGGCCCGGGTCGAAGGGGTGCGCGCCGGGCATCGCGCAGGCCGGGTCGGGGCAGGTGCACCGGGACCGGGCCTCGGGGTCGGCCGGCGCCCCGGGGAGCACCGGCCACTGCCACTGCGTCGCGCAGGTCAGTGCCGCTTCGATCAACTCAGGCATCCCGTCGCCGCGTTGGGACAGAAGCCTGCGTCGCCTTCCGAGGATCTCGCGCATGAGCGCTCGTTCCTTTCCGTTGCACCGCTGGCAACACCGTGGGCCACATCACACCATGTGTCGATCACTTCACTGTGCATACCTGTTGGCGCATCACACCCTTGCACCGAGCAAGAGGAACCCCTGAACTGCGTCGCGCAAAAGCCTGGGCATGGCGGGGGGTGGCGAAGTCTGGCGTTTTGCCGTCCCGCGTATTTCTCTCCGCCTCCGCCACGGAGGATGGGGCTCGGTCGTCGATGGCTATGACGCCCGGGTCGGTCACGAAGGTTCCGGGCTACCGAGTACGTACCCATCACGACCGGTGTGACGCTCTGTGGAACAAGGCCAGTCGACCTCAATCGCCTGGAACCCGAGGCGGTTTTAAGCCAACTTTGCAATTCTGTCCAAGACTCACTCTCTGTTCATCGGCCTCGCACGGACACCGGGATTCCGGATAGGACAATGCTGGACATCCCATCACGAGTGCGTGTAGATGTGGTGACACTGCCGGCGGTGCAGATTGAACAGAATGACATGGGGGTTTGCGATGCTTTTGAGCAAAACGCACCGGTCCGAGAGCCGGACGCCATGAACGCCCCTCACCCTCCGAAAGTGGCCGGAATCGATTCCACGGTTCCCGCACCCGCCCACACTGCCGCGCCCGTGTCCGCGGGCCCGCCCGCAGCGGCCGTCCCGCTGCCCTCCACCGCCCCCACCTGCGCACCGGCACCGGGCACCGCCCTCCAGGACCGGCTCGCCGGCTGGGTCTCGGACCTCACGACGCTCCACGAACTCACGGAACGTGTCTCCCGTACGGACACCCTGCCCGAGGCCCTCGACGAGCTCCTGCGCGCGGGCGCGGCCCTCGTCGGCGCGGCCCGCGGCCTGGTCGTCCTCGACCCCGCCGACGGCCCCTCCACGACCGCCGCGCTCGGCCTCGACCGCGCGGACCTCGGCCACCTGGAGACGGTCCCGCGCGCGTCCCTCCCCCACGCCCGGCTCCTGGACGGCCTCGGCGAACGGGAGTTGCTCATCACCGACCTGTCCGCGGAGGAGGGGCTGGATCCACGCCACCGCGAAGTGGCGGGCCGGCTGGGGTACGCGGCGGTGTACGGCGTACGCCTGGAGCGGGACGCCGGGGGCGGGGTCGCCGGAGGCGGACCGGGTGTCGCGTTCGGCCGGCTGACGGGGAGCGCGAGGCCGACGGGGGCCGGGGGCGGGGAAGGGGGTGGCGGTTCCGGGGGCCTTGACGCGAGCGGCGGGCTCGGCGCGGGCGGCGGGGCCGGTGAGCGCGGCGCGGGCGGCGGGCTCGGCGCAGCCGCTGGGCTGGACGGGTCCGTCGGCTCCGGCGGGCCCGGCAACTCCCGTGTCCCCGGCGGGCCCAGCGGCTTTGGAGCCCCCGGCGCTGGTCGCGGCTCCGCTGCTCCCGGCATCGCGGGTGATCCTCGCGGCTCCGGCGCTTCCGGCGGGGTCGGCACCCCCGGCTGGGTCGGCGATCCCGGTGCCCCCGGGGTCGTCCGCGGCTCCGGCGCTTCCGGCTCCGCCCCCGCGGGGGTCCGTGTGCCCGGCGTTCGCAGTGCCGCCGACACTCCCGGCCCCGTGGCGCGGCCCTGCTTCGCCGGGGCCGTCGTGTGGCTGTACGACGAGGCCGGGGCGCCCGATGAGCGGCGGCGGCATCTCGTCAGGCTGTACACGCGGTTCGTGGCAGCGCATGTGGGGCGGTTGCTGGAGGTCGAGAGCACGCGCGCGTGCATGGCGACGATCACCGAGGAACTGCTGCCGTCGCGGTTGCCGCGGGTGGCCGGCGTGCAGCTCGCCGTGCGGCACCGGCGCGGGGCGCGGGGCGGCGGGGACTGGTACGACGCGCTGCCGTTGCCGGACGCCGCGCTCGGGCTGTCCGTCGGGTCCGTCACCGGCGCGGGGCCCAGCGCCGTCGCCGCGATGGGGCGGCTGCGGGCCTCCCTGCGCGCGTACGCCGTGATGGAGGGCGAGGACCCCGTCGCCGTCCTCTCCGACCTCGAACTCCTCCTGCGGCTCACCGAACCCGCCCGCTCGGCCACCGCGCTGTTCGCGTACTGCGAGCCCGCCCTGCGGAAGGTCACCCTCGCCGGGGCCGGGCACTGCCCGCCGCTGCTGGTCGGGGACCGGCGTACGGAGTTCGTCGAGACGTCGGTCTCCGCGCCGCTCGGCATGCTGTCCTGCTGGGAGGCGCCGAGCGTCGAGCTGGAGGCGGAACCGGGAGAGACGGTTCTGCTGTACACGGACGGGCTGCTGCGGCGTACCGGCGATCCCGTGGACCGCGCGTTCACGCGCCTGCACGCGGCTGCCGCCGGGGTGCCGAGGGCGCTGCGGGGCGACCCCGGGGCCGTCGCGGACCACGTGCTGCGGGCGATGGTGCCGGACGAGGAGGGCGGCGCGGAGGACGTCGTGCTGCTCGCGGCGCGGTTCGAGTAGTACCGGTAGCTCTGTGGGGGGACGGAGGAGGATGGCTCTATAGGGGGGTTTGCCGGATTCCGCACATCCGTACGATGGGGGCAGTCCCGATGCCGTGGGACGGTCCGTGCCGTATGGAGGAGGAAGACCGTGGCTGACGAGCTCACCCCGGAAGGCGAGCCTGAGGAGCCGATCAAGCAGCGCAAGAACGGGCTGTATCCCGGGGTCTCGGACGAACTCGCCGAGAACATGAAGTCCGGGTGGGCCGACACGGAGCTGCGTGATCTCGCCGCGATCCCGCAGGCCGCGGAGACGGCCGCCCGGCGGGCCGCGCTGTCCGAGCGCTTCCCCGGCGAGCGGATCGTCGTCCCCGCCGGGAACCTCAAGGTGCGGTCCAACGACACCGACTACCCGTTCCGCGCGTCCGTCGAGTACGCGTACCTGACCGGCAACCAGACCGAGGACGGCGTCCTCGTCCTCGAACCCGTCGCCGCCGGGGGGCACACCGCCACCCTCTACCTCCTCCCCCGCTCCGACCGCGAGAACGGCGAGTTCTGGCTCTCCGGGCAGGGCGAGCTGTGGGTCGGGCGCCGGCACTCCCTCACCGAGGCCGAGCAGGTGTACGGGCTCCCCGTGTCCGACGTCCGCAAGCTCGCGGACGCGCTCCGCGAGGCGACCGGTCCCGTCCGCGTCGTCCGCGGCTACGACTCCGGCATCGAGGCCGCCCTCCACGACAAGGTCACCGCCGAGCGGGACGAGGAGCTGCGGGTCTTCCTCTCCGAGGCGCGGCTCGTCAAGGACGCGTTCGAGGTCGGGGAGCTCCAGAAGGCCGTCGACTCGACCGTGCGCGGCTTCGAGGACGTCGTACGGGTCCTCGACAAGGCCGAGGCGACGTCCGAGCGGTACATCGAGGGGACGTTCTTCCTGCGGGCCCGGGTCGAGGGGAACGACGTCGGGTACGGCACGATCGCCGCCGCCGGGGCACACGCGTGCACGCTGCACTGGGTGCGCAACGACGGGCCCGTGCGGGCCGGTGACCTGCTGCTGCTCGACGCCGGGGTCGAGACCCACACGTACTACACCGCCGACGTGACGCGGACCCTTCCCGTCAACGGGCGGTTCAGCGAGGTGCAGCGGCGCGTGTACGACGCCGTGTACGACGCGCAGGAGGCCGGGATCGCGGCGGTGCGCCCCGGCGCGAAGTACCGGGACTTCCATGACGCCGCCCAGCGGGTGCTGGCCGAGCGGCTCGTCGAGTGGGGGCTGGTCGAGGGGCCCGTGGAGCGGGTGCTGGAGCTGGGGCTCCAGCGCCGGTGGACTCTGCACGGGACCGGGCACATGCTCGGCATGGACGTCCACGACTGCGCCGCGGCCCGGGTGGAGTCGTACGTGGACGGGACGCTGGAGGCGGGGATGGTCCTGACCGTCGAGCCCGGGCTGTACTTCCAGGCCGATGACCTGACGGTGCCCGAGGAGTACCGGGGGATCGGGGTGCGGATCGAGGACGACATCCTGGTGACGGAGGAGGGCAACCGGAACATGTCCGACGGCCTTCCCCGGCAGGGTGACGAGGTGGAGTCCTGGATGGCCTCGCTCAAGGGCTGAGGCCGCGGGTGGTGGCCGGGATCCACAGGGGTGTCCCCGGCCACCGGCGCGGGAGGCGCACCCGTGTCACACGGCGACCAGCGGAGCGTCCTCGCGCCACTTGAGGATCTTGTCGAAGCTGACGACGGCGCCGCCGATGCCGGGCTTGTTGCCGATGTGGACGTGGTCGGCGAGCTGCTGGATGAGGAAGAGGCCGCGGCCCGCCTCCGCGTCGGCGGCGGAGACTCTCGGCGTTCTCCCGGTGTGCGCGAACCCGGGCCCGGAGTCGGTGACCTCGATACGGCACTTCTCGCCGTCGAGGTACGCGGTGACGCGGAACGCCTCGGACGTGGTCCCCCCGCCGTGCTCGACGGCGTTCGCACAGGCCTCGCTCAACGCGACGGAGAGGTCGTAGCAGACGTCGGGATCGACACCGGCCGTCTCCATCGTGCCGAGCAGCAGACGCCGCGCGAGCGGCACGCTCGCGGCGTCGCGCCGCAGATGCAGTGACCACCAGATGCTCATGTTCCAGCCTCCTGGTCGCGGCTCTGGTCGCGGCTCGACATACCGATACCTATTGCCCCCGGACGGCTGATGTAAGCGCGATTCGCGCGTGATCCCGCCCATGTGGCGGATGCGCGCGGGGCCGCGGCGGGTGTATGCGCACCTCAGCCGCCACTCGCGGACCTGCCGTCCGCCGCCG
This sequence comes from Streptomyces niveiscabiei, assembly GCF_033794345.1. NCBI lineage: Bacteria > Bacillati > Actinomycetota > Actinomycetes > Kitasatosporales > Streptomycetaceae > Streptomyces > Streptomyces niveiscabiei. The sequence goes on along the minus strand of NZ_JARAYJ010000029.1, from coordinate 115,151 downwards.
ATGGAGCCAGTGCGATGATGAGCCCGCCATGACTGTCCCCCTCCGGCTGATACGGGCCGCGGTGTTCGCCGCGGTCTGCGTCGTGCTGGCCGCCGTCGGGCACGCGCTCGCGTCCTGCGCGACGATCCCGGTGTGGACGCTGGGGGCGGGGTTCCTGGTGATGTGCGCGCTGGTCGCCCCGCTGTGCGGGCGGGAACGCTCGCTGCCGGGGATCGTGGCGCTCCTCGCGGCCGGACAGACCGCGCTGCACATGGTGTTCGGGCTCGGCCAGCACACGTCCGGCGGCGCATCGACGGCAGGCACGGCGGGCACGGCGGGTATGCCGGCCATGCCGGGCATGGGCTCCACCGCCGACGCCCACCTCGTCGCCCAGGCCGCGCGCCTGCTGTGCGGTACGACGGTCGCCGCGATCAGCCCGGAACACGCGTACCGCGTCCTCACCGAGGCGCGGGTGTACGACGCCGCCGCGCACCCCGTGACCACCGGCGGACCCGGACTGCTGCCGTCCCTGCCGATGCTGCTCGGCCATGTCCTCGCGGCCGTCGCCGCCGGCTATCTCCTGCGGCGCGGGGACAGCGCGCTGCTGCGGCTGATCGACCTGTCCGTGCGCGGCGTCGCCGAGGGGGCGCTCGTCCGGTCCCTGCGCGGGGCGCTCACGCTGGTGCGCGCGCTGCTCGCGGGGCTGCCCGGCGTACCCGGCGTGCACGCCCCCCGCGCGGACCAGCTCACGCCGCCCCGGCTGAGGCATACGGAGCTTCAGCACACGGTCGTACGGCGAGGCCCGCCGGCGCGCGCCCGCCTCGCTCTCGCCGCCTGACACGACGGACCGCCTCCCAGGGGAGTGGCCGGCGTCGTGCGGCATACGCACGCTCGCGTGCGCCCTCACCCGACCTCACTCACCGTGGAGTGCCATGAACACCCGTCGTCTCCTCGCCGCTTCCGCCGTCGCCGGGACCGCCGTCCTCGCGCTGTCCTCCCCCGCCTTCGCGCACGTCACCGTCGTCCCGGAGGGCACCGCCGCCAAGGGCGGGTACGCGGTCGTCGACTTCCGTGTCCCCAACGAGCGCGACAACGCCTCGACGGTGAAGCTGGAGGTCGCCTTCCCGGCCGACCACCCGCTCGCGTCCGTGATGCCGCAGCCGGTGGAGGGCTGGAACGTCGCCGTCACCAAGGGCAAGCTCGCCAAGCCGCTGACCGTGCACGGCAAGCAGATCACCGAGGCCGTCACCAAGGTCACCTGGACGGCGTCCGGCAAGGGCATCGAGCCCGGCTTCATCCAGCAGTTCCCGGTGTCGGTGGGCGCGCTGCCCGAGGACGCCGACTCGCTGGTCTTCAAGGCGCTCCAGACGTACTCCAACAAGGAGGTCGTGCGCTGGATCGAGGTCCAGGCGGCCGGCGCCGAGGAGCCCGAGTTCCCGGCCCCGACCCTGGCCCTGGCCGCCGCGTCCGGCGACGGGCACCACGGCGGCGGCGCCACCGAGGCCGCCGCCGCGAACACGACGACCGCCGCCGCGTCGTCCTCCGACAAGGACAGCACCGACACGACGGCCCGCGTCCTCGGTGTCGTCGGCATCGTCGTCGGGATCGCCGGAGTGGCGTACGGCGTGCTCGCGGGACGTCGTCGTACCGCCGCGCCCGAAGCCTGATCCGCGCGGGCGCGCGCCGGTCCGGACCGGCGCGCGCCCTGCCTCCTTCTGAACATCTGGGACATTTCTCTATGCGCAAGAAGACGTACGCCACGGCCGCCCTGCTCGCCGCCGCCGTGCTCACCCTCTCCGCCTGCGGGAGCGGCGACGGCGACTCCGCCTCGGTCGCCTCGGTCGTCGACGAGGGCGGCAACACCAGCGAGCAGGCCGCGATCGTGCTGGACCAGCCCTTCGCCAAGCCGAACCTGGTGCTGACGGACGCGGCCGGCAAGAAGTACGACCTGCGGGCCGCGACCAAGGGCAAGCCGACGCTGCTGTACTTCGGGTACACGCACTGCCCCGACGTGTGCCCGCTGACCATGAACAACATCGCCGTCGCCAAGTCGAAGCTGCCGAAGGCGCAGCAGGACGAGCTGCGGGTCGTGTTCGTGACGACCGACCCCGAGCGGGACACCCCGGCCGCGCTCGCCTCCTGGCTCAAGGGCATCGACCCGCAGGTCATCGGCCTCACCGGCGATTTCACGACGATCCAGGCCGCCGCCCGCACGGTCGGCATCACCATCGAGCCGCCGCACAAGGACAAGAACGGCAAGATGGTCTCCACGCACGGCACGCAGGTCGTCGCGTTCTCGCCGAAGACCGACGGAGGGTACGTCCTCTACACGGAGTCGGCGACCGTCGACGACTACATCAAGGACCTGCCCAAGCTCATGCGGGGAGCCAAGCCGTGAGGCTCGCCGCCCTGGGGATCGGGGCGGTGCTGCTGCTCGCCGGGTGCGGATCCTCCGACGACAGCGCTCCCGCCCTGTCCGTCGGCGCCGCCTACATCCCGCAGCCCGTCTCCGAGATGGCCGCCGGGTTCCTGACCATCAGCAACAAGGGCGGTACGAAGGACGAGCTGACGTCCGTGACCAGCGACGCCGGGCCCGTCACCCTGCACGAGACCAGCGGCGGGTCGATGTCCGAGGTCACCTCCCTCGATGTGCCCGCACACGGTCAACTCGTGTTCAAGAGCGGCGGCAACCATCTGATGTTCGAGAAGCTGGGGCGACTGCCGAAGCAGGGCGAGAAAGTGACCGTGACCCTGCACTTCGCCGAGTCCAAGGCCATGAAGGTCGAGATTCCGGTGGAGTCGGCGACGTACGTCCCGAAGACCGGGAACTGAGGGAGGGAAACACATGCCGTCGGCCACCGCCTCGCGCGTGCGCACCTGGGTGCTGCTGTTCCTGGCCGTCACCGGAGCGCTCCTCGCCGGTGCCGCGCCCGCGTCCGCGCATGCCGCGCTCACCGGCAGCGATCCCACGCAGGGGTCGGTGGTCGCGCAGGCCCCCACGCAGGTGACGCTCACGTTCTCCGAGAAGATCGCCACCAACAAGGACTCCGTGCGCGTCCTGGACCCCAAGGGGAACCGGGTCGACGCGGGGGCCGCGAACAACACGGGCGGCACGACCTACGCCGTGCCGCTGCGCAGCGGGCTGCCCGACGGGACGTACACGGTCACGTACCAGATCGTCTCCGAGGACAGCCATCCCGTCGCCGGGGCGTACACGTTCTCCATCGGGGCGCCCTCCAAGACCAGCGTCTCGGCGTCCGTGCAGGCCGCCGGGGGCGGGGTCGTGGGGGCGCTCTACGACACCGGGCGGTACTTCTCGTACGCCGGGTTCATCGTCCTCGTCGGCGGCGCGGCCTTCGTGCTGGCCTGCTGGTCGCGGGGGAGTTCCGTACGGGCCGTGCAGCGGCTCGTCGTCGGGGGGTGGCTGACGCTCACCGCCTCGACGCTGTTCCTGCTGCTCGTGCGCGGGGCGTACACCGGGTCCGGGAAGGTCGGGGACATCTTCGACCTCTCGCTGCTGGGGGACGTCCTCCAGACGAAGGCGGGGGCCGCGCTGGTGTCGCGGCTGCTGCTGCTCGCCGCTGCCGCGCTGTTCATCGCCGTGCTGTTCGGGGCCTATGACAAGCGCGACGACGAGGAGAAGCGGGACCTGCGGTTCGGGCTGGCGGTCGGCGGGACGGTCGTCGCCGCCGGGCTGGCCGCCAGTTGGGCGCTCGCCGAGCACGCGTCCACCGGGTTGCAGGCCGGGATCGCGATGCCGGTCGACATCGTGCACCTGCTCGCGGTGGCGCTGTGGCTGGGCGGGCTCGTGACGCTGCTGGTCGCGCTGTACCGGGGGCCCGCCGAGCAGCCCGTGGACGCGGTCGCCGTACGGCGGTTCTCGCAGATCGCGTTCGGGAGCGTGCTGGCGCTGGTCGCCACCGGGATCTACCAGTCCTGGCGGCAGCTCGGTTCGTGGTCGGCGTTCACGGAGACGTCGTACGGGCAACTGCTGCTGGTGAAGATCGGGCTGGTGGTCGTGCTGGTGGGGATCGCGTCGGTCTCCCGGCGGTGGACGGGGCGGCTGGCGACCCCGGCTTCGACGAGTTCTGAGGAGACGACCACCACCGAAGCCGAGGAAGACGACGAGGCAGAGGTCAAAGAGACCGTCACCACGGCAAGCGCCTCGGCCGGAGACAGCAAGCGCGCCGCCCAACTCGCCCGGCAGCAGGCCGCCGTGGACACCGCCCGGCAGAAGAAGCTGCGGGACGGTGACGCCAACCGGTCCGGGCTCAGGCGTTCCGTCCTCGCCGAGGCCGGGGTCGCCGTCGTCCTCCTCGCCGTGACGACGATCCTCACCTCCACCGAGCCCGGACGTACCGAACTGGACGCCAAGGCCGCGAACTCCGTGTCGTCGAGCACCGCCTCGGACGGCACCGGGGGCGCGCTGACGCTGGACATGAGCTTCGACACCGGCGGGGCCAAGGGCAAGGGTGTCGTCAGCGTGGACATGGACCCCGCCGGGACCGGGGCCAACGAGCTGCACATCTACCTCACCGACGCGAACGGGCAGCCCTTCGACGTCCCCGAGCTGAAGGTCGCCTTCACGCTCGAATCCCAGAAGATCGGGCCCCTGCCCGTCACCCCCGACCACATCACCACCGGTCACTGGGCGGCGAACGGAGTACAGATCCCGGTGGCCGGCGAGTGGAAGATCGCCGTCACCGTCCGGACCTCCGACATCGACCAGACGACCGTCTCCAAGAACGCGCAGATCGGCTGAGAGCAGTGACCCTTTCGGAGCCCCGTACGACCTCGGAAACGCCTACGCAGGAGGGACTGTCACGCCGGGCGCTGCTCGGTACGGCCGGTGCGGCCGGGCTGGTGCTCGGCGCGGCGGGCGGCGCGGGGGTCGCGTACGCCGCCGCGCCGGACGAGGCGACGCCGCTCACGTCCGTGGGGGCGGGGGAGGTCGCGTTTCACGTGAAACATCAGCCGGGGATTCTTGAGGGGCTCCAGGCTCGTGGCCATGTCGTCGCGTTCGACCTCGCGGCCGGGGCGGGGCGGGCGCAGGCCGTCGCGTTGATGCGGCGGTGGTCACAGACCGCTGCGCGGCTGATGGCGGGGGAGGCTGCGGGGCAGGGGGACACCGGGATCGCTCTCGATGCCGGGCCCTCGTCGCTGACCATCACGTTCGGGTTCGGGCACAGCTTCTTCGTGAAGACCGGGCTGGAGAAGCAGCGGCCCGTGGCGCTCGACCCGTTGCCGAGTTTCTCCTCCGACCGGCTCGACAAGGCCCGCAGCGACGGGGATCTGTGGGTGCAGATCGGGGCCAACGACGCGCTCGTCGCCTTCCACGCCCTGCGCGCGATCCAGAAGGACGCGGGGAGCGCCGCGAAGGTCCGCTGGCAGATGAACGGGTTCAACCGGTCGCCGGGGGCCACCGCCCACCCCATGACCGCGCGGAATCTCATGGGGCAGATGGACGGGACGCGCAATCCGAAGCCGTCCGAGCCGGACTTCGATCAGCGGATCTTCGTACCGGCGCCCGGCTCGTCGTCCGGTTCGTCGTCGGAGCACCCGGCGTGGATGGCGAACGGGTCCTACGCCGTCGTCCGCCGCATCCGGATGCTCCTCGACGACTGGGAGAAGCTGACCGTCGCCGCGCAGGAGCAGGTCATCGGGCGGCGGAAGGCGGACGGCGCCGCGCTGTCCGGGGGGTCGGAGACGACCGCGATGGATCTGGAGAAGGTGGACGCGAAGGGGGATCTGGTGGTGCCGATCAACGCGCACGCGCGGATCTCCCGGCCGGACCAGAACGGGGGTGCGGCGATGCTGCGGCGGCCGTTCTCCTTCCACGACGGGATCGACCCGGACGGGACACCCGACGCGGGGCTCCTCTTCATCTGCTGGCAGGCCGATCCGCTGCGGGGGTTCGTGACGGTGCAGCGGAAGCTGGACCGGGGGGACGCGCTGTCGAAGTACATCCGGCACGAGTCGAGCGGGCTGTACGCGGTGCCGGGCGGGGCCGAGAGGGGCGGGTACGTGGGGCAGGCGCTGCTGGAAGGGTGAGGGCTGGAGGGGTGAGGGCCTGAGGGGTGAGGGCTGGAGGTCACGCAGGTTCACTCGACCGTGAGACGCGGGGGCCGGGCTCCGGCAAGGGCCATTAGGGTGATCCCATGCCTGCCAGCTATGCGTATCTCGGTCCCGAGGGCACCTTCACGGAGGTCGCTCTGCGGACGCTGCCCGAAACGGCCACCCGGCAATTGGTTCCGTACGTGTCCGTGCAGTCCGCGCTGGACGCGGTGCGGGTCGGCGAGGCCGAGGCCGCGTTCGTGCCGATCGAGAACTCCGTCGAGGGCGGGATCACCACCACCCTCGACGAGCTGGTCGCGGGCACCCCGCTGATGATCTACCGCGAGGTGCTGCTGTCGATCACCTTCGCGCTGCTGGTGCGGCCGGGTACGAAGCTCTCCGAGATCAAGACGGTCTCCGCGCACCCGGCGGCCCAGCCGCAGGTCCGCAACTGGCTGAAGAAGCACCTCCCGGACGCGCTCTGGGAGTCCGCCGCCTCGAACGCGGACGCCGCCCGCCTGGTCCAGGAGGGCCGGTACGACGCCGCCTTCGCCGGCGAGTTCGCCGCCGCGCGGTACGGCCTTGAGGCGCTGGAGACCGGCATCCACGACGCGGAGAACGCGCAGACCCGGTTCGTCCTCGTGGGGCGTCCGGCCCGGCCCGCCGCGCCGACCGGCGCCGACAAGACCTCCGTCGTGCTGTGGCAGAGCGACGACCACCCCGGCGGGCTGCGCGATCTGCTGGGCGAGTTCGCGACGCGGGGGATCAACCTCATGCTGCTCCAGTCCCGGCCGACCGGGGCGGGGATCGGCAACTACTGCTTCTGCGTCGACGCCGAGGGGCACATCAACGACCGGCGGGTCGCGGAGGCGCTGATGGGGCTGAAGCGGATCTGCCGCGAGGTGCGGTTCCTGGGCTCGTATCCGCGCGCGGACGTCGCCGGCGCGGGGGATGTGGCGGTGCCGTTCCCGGGGACGTCGGACGCGGAGTTCGTGGCGGCGTCGGAGTGGGTGGCGCGGTGCCAGGACGGGCGCTTCCAGTAGTACAGGCGTACCGCGTAGTTATCCACAGGAGTTATCCACAGGTGACCTTCTCGACCTGGGGATAAGTCGACTGCGCGGTGGCACCCAGTCGACAAATCGGCACGCCGGCCCTCAGGTTGTCCACCGATGGGTGGGTCACCCTTCGTCCACTTGTTTCCTGCGCGCAATCCTTTGGAGCGACGCGTTTCCACTCGAAAGTGGATACGAGGCGCGTTTAGGACAGAATTTCCTGGCCCGGGGCCGCGCGCGGGAAAGATCGTTCCCGATGTCCACAGATCTTTCGCACACCCTGTGGATAACTTTTCCCGGGGTGTGGATCACTGTGGACAACCGGTCCCCAAGTCCCTTTTTCCACAAGGCAGTCGGGTCAACTCCGGGCCTCGATGATGCCCCGTCCCAGGGAGTGGGACGGATTACCTTGACACGTTCGGCAATTCGCTCATAACGGGTCGTAACCGGCTTTTTGGAGTGGGGGGAATAGTCGGTCGTGGGCCCTCGGTCCACACCGGTAGCCTTGGGCCTGTGATTGACCTTCGCCTGCTCCGTGAGGACCCCGACCGTGTGCGCGCGTCGCAGCGCGCCCGTGGAGAGGACGTCGCGCTCGTCGACTCCCTCCTGTCCGCCGACGAGCGGCGCAGGTCGTCCGGCGTCCGCTTCGACGAACTCCGTGCCGAGCAGAAGCAGCTCGGCAAGCTGATCCCCAAGGCCGCCGGGGACGAGAAGGCGGAGCTGCTGAAGAAGGCTTCGCAGCTGGCGTCCGACGTCAAGGCAGCCGACGCCGAGCGCGACGCGGCGGACACCGAGACCCATGAGCTGCTGCTCCGGCTCGGCAACCTCGTCCACCCCGACGTACCCGTCGGCGGCGAGGAGGACTTCGTCACGCTGGAGACGCACGGGGAGATCCGCGACTTCTCCGCCGAGGGGTTCGAGCCCAAGGACCACCTGGAGCTGGGCCAGCTGCTCGGCGCGATCGACGTCGAGCGGGGGGCCAAGGTCTCCGGCTCGCGCTTCTACTTCCTCACCGGGGTCGGCGCGCTGCTGGAGCTGGCGCTCGTCAACGCGGCGATGGCGCAGGCCACGGCCGCCGGGTTCACGCCGATGCTGACGCCCGCGCTGGTGCGTCCGCAGTCGATGGCCGGGACCGGGTTCCTCGGACAGGCCGCGCAGGACGTCTACCACCTCGACAAGGACGACCTGTACCTCGTCGGCACGTCCGAGGTCGCGCTCGCCGCGTACCACATGGACGAGATCCTCGACGCGGAACGCCTGCCGCTGCGGTACGCCGGGTTCTCGCCCTGCTTCCGGCGCGAGGCCGGGTCGCACGGCAAGGACACGAAGGGCATCTTCCGGGTCCACCAGTTCGACAAGGTCGAGATGTTCTCCTACGTCGCGCCCGAGGACTCCGAGGCGGAGCACCGGCGGCTGCTGGAGTGGGAGAAGCAGTGGCTGACCTCGCTGGAGCTGCCGTTCCGGGTCATCGACGTCGCGACCGGTGACCTCGGGTCGTCCGCCGCGCGGAAGTTCGACTGCGAGGCGTGGATCCCGACGCAGGGCAAGTACCGCGAGCTGACGTCCACGTCCGACTGCACCGAGTTCCAGTCGCGGCGGCTGTCCATCCGGTACCGGGAGGGCAAGACGGTGCGTCCGCTGGCGACGCTGAACGGCACGCTGTGCGCGGTTCCCCGGACGATCGTCGCGATCCTGGAGAACCATCAGCAGGCGGACGGGTCGGTTCGGGTGCCGGAGGTGCTGCGGCCGTTCCTGGGCGGGCGCGAGGTGCTGGAGCCGACGGGTTCCTGAGCGGCTGAGGGTGATTTCGAGGGGACGTTCCTTCTGGGGGCGTCCCCTGTCCTATGGGTGAAAGTGAGGTTGTTGTGGACGAGGTCGTCGTCGAGGAGACCGCCGGTGACAGTGCGGGCGTATTTCCGTACAAGCTGATCGCGACCGACCTCGACGGAACGCTGCTGCGGTCCGACGAGTCCGTGTCCCCCCGTACCCGTGCCGCCCTCGCCGCCGCGACCTCCGCCGGGGCGGTCCACATCGTCGTCACCGGCCGTGCCGTCCCCTGGACCCGGCACATCCTCGACGCCCTCGGCTACACCGGGCTCGCCGTCTGCGGGCAGGGCGCGCAGGTGTACGACGCCGGCGCGCACCGGCTGCTGACGTCCGTGACGTTGGACCGGCAGCTCGCCGGGGTCGCGCTCGCGAAGATCGAGGCGGAGGTGGGGCCGCTGTACCTCGCGGCCAGCCGGGACGGGCTGGACGGGGAAGTGCTGGTCGGGCCGGGGTACGCCGCCATCGGGAACCTGCCGGCGACGCCGCTCACGGATGCCGCCGAGCTGTGGGCCGCGCCGCTGAACAAGATCTACATCCAGCATCCGACGCTGGGCGACGACGAGTTGGCGGAGGCGGCGCGGGTGGCCGCCGGTGGCTTCGTCACGGTCGCGATGGCCGGCGCGGGCATCGTCGAGCTGCTGCCGCTGGGCCTCTCCAAGGCCACGGGCCTCTCCCTCGCGGCCCGACGCCTCGGGCTCAAGTCGGCCCACACGATCGCCTTCGGCGACATGCCGAACGACCTGCCGATGTTCGCGTGGGCGGCGCGGGGGGTGGCCATGGCCAACGCTCACGAGGAGCTGAAGGCGGTGGCGGACGAGGTGACGGCGTCCAACGAGGAGGACGGGATCGCGGTGGTGGTGGAGCGGTTGCTGGGGTGAGGTGGGGGTGGGTGCTGGGTGGCTGGTCGCGCAGTTCCCCGCGCCCCTGAAAGGCCGGCACAGGTACGCACCCGCACTTGATATCTGGCCCGCACCCTGTTCTTTAGGGGCGCGGGGAACTGCGCGACCAGCCACAACGCAACCCGCACCCGACAACGGCGCAACTTCCAGCGGAGGATGCACGGATCGAACGTGCGCGGGCTGTTGACCCGACCGCGGCTTAGCAAGCCGGTGCCTTGACCACTCGGCCAATCCTCCGGGTGGGCGGCCCACGCGAGAGCGATCTCGCGTGCTCGAAGTGGCCGCCCCGGGCGGTTCCCTCACGCGGGCTCGGACGGAGTGAGCGACTACTCCGGAGCCCGCGGCGGACCGCCCTGACGGAAGCGGAACGTACTGCCGTGCATGGGCATCGCCCCGCTCCTCTCCCTGTACGTGACACCGGCAGAAAACCGGCGATGCGGACACAACTACTGTGCCCGCTCGACCAGTTGTTCGCCACCGATTAAAACGCCGGCCCCTATTTCCGCCGCCACCGCTTCCGCCGCGCCTTGCTGAAGAACCACCCCGCGGGCGGCTCGTCGGAGCGCCAGGGCTGCGGCTCGGGCGCCTCGCGGCTCCACTTCGCGGACAGCATCCGCGCCCGCGCGGACGGCTCACTCGCCTCCGCACCCCGCACGAAGTCCTCGTCGAGCACGAGCTCGTCCCACATCTCGTCCCGCCCGGAGCCGCCGGCGTCTCCGCGGCCGGCCTCCCGTGAACGTTCCTCCGCCATCCTTCCCTCCTGTCCCCGTCCCCTTTACGCCAGTGTGCCCGGACGGAGGTGAAACCTCCGTCAAGGCCGACCGGCACCGCACAGGCTCCTCCTGTCCCTCCCCGGCTCACTCCTCCCCGGCGAGCGTGAGGGTGCGCAGCTTCTGTCCGGCGTACCAGGTCGCGAGCCCGGTGACGGCGACGAGGAAGATCACCCCGGTGGTGAGCCCGACGTCGGAGGTGACGAGGTCGCCGCCGGTCACCTCGTGCGCGACGGCGAGGGACCACTGCTGGACGCTGAGCGTGCGCGCGCCCGGCACGAGGGACCCGAACAGCGCCTCCCAGACGAGCGCGTAGACGAGCCCGAAGACGACGGCATGCCGCGAGACGGTGCCGAGCAGCAGGAACACGGCCGCGTAGGCGATGGACGCGACGAGCGCGGCGACGGTGTACGCGACGGCGATCTGCTGCCCGTTGCCGTTGAGGATGAACCCGGCGACGAGGGTGGGCAGCGCCGAGAACACCATGGTCACGGCGATGGCGACGATGAGCTTCGTCGAGATGATCGTCGGCCGCTTGATCGGCTTGGACAGCAGGTACACCACGGACCCGTCGTCGATCTCGGGCCCGATCGCGCCGGTCCCGGCGATGACGCCGATGATCGGCACCATCGTCGCGAGCGCGAGCCCGCCGAGCAGGTCGACGGCGGTCTGGTCGTCGGCTCCCGCGAGGGCCCGCACGATGACGGCGATCACGATGAGCAGCATCGGCAGCGCGCCGAGGATGAGCGCCCGGCGCCGGCCGAGGAGGGCCCGGTAGGTGAGCCGGGCGACAGTGGGGTCGTACATCAGGGCCTCCTACGCCGCGACCAGGTACGAGAACACGGATTCGAGGGACTCGTCGGACGGCGAGACGGCGAGGAGCCGGATGCCGTGGTCCCGGGCCACCCGCGGCAGCAGGGCGGTGAAGCGGCCGAAGTCGACGGCCTGGATGAGCAGCGCGCCTTCCGCCTTGTCGACCTCGATGCCGGCGGTCGACGGGTCGGCGATGAGCGCGGCGGCGAGCGCCCGGTCGTCGCTGGAGCGCACGAGGTAGCGGTGCGGCCGGTCGGTCATGAGCCGGCGGATACGGCGGAAGTCGCCGCTCGCGGCGTGCCGTCCGGCGACGATGACCTCGATGTGCCGGGCGAGCTGTTCGACCTCTTCGAGGATGTGCGAGGAGAACAGGACGGTGCGGCCCTCGTCGCCCATGCGGCGCAGCAGATCCATGAGCTGCATGCGCTGGCGGGGGTCCATGCCGTTGAAGGGCTCGTCGAGCAGGAGCAGCGAGGGGTCGTGGACGAGGGCGCTGGCCATCTTGACGCGCTGGCGCATGCCCTTGGAGTAGGTCTGGATACGGCGGTCCTGCGCGTACTCCATCTCGACGGTGGCCAGTGCCCGCTGGGCGGCCTTGGCGCCGAGGCCGTGGAGTTCGGCGTTGGCGACGACGAACTCGCGGCCGGTGAGGAAGTCGTACATCGCCTCGCGCTCGGGGACGATGCCGATGTGCCGGTAGACGTCCTCGTTGCGCCAGACGGGGACGCCGTCGAGGGTGACCGTGCCGGTGGAGGGGGCGAGGAAGCCGCCCATCATGTTGATGAGGGTGGACTTGCCGGCGCCGTTGGGGCCGAGGAGGCCGGTGACGCCGGGGCCGATGGTCATGGTGATGTCGTTGACGGCGACCACGTTGCCGAACCAGCGGGAGACGTGGTCGAGGGAGAGCGTGGTCACAGGCCCACCTTCCGGTAGCGGCGGATCAGCAGGCCGTAGCAGGCGGCGATGAGTCCGAGGGTGACGAGGAGGTAGACCGCGCCTTCGGCGCTGGAGGGGCCCTGCCCGCCGGGGAAGGCGGAGCTCGCGCCGAGGAACGCGGTCTGGATCCCGTCGATCAGCGTGATCGGCGAGAACAGGCCGATCCAGGGGATGGAGCCGCCGCTGGACTGCTCGTGCGCGATGGCCTGGAGGGTGGAGACGGCGCCGTAGGTGATGGTCAGGACGGCGATGACGGCGGCGATGCCGAAGCCGCGCCGGGGGGTGACCGCGGCGATGACCAGGCCGACTCCGGCGAAGAGCAGCGAGAGCAGTGCCACGGAGACCAGTGCCTGTCCGAATCCCTTGGTCTGGTCGGCGAAGTCGAGCTTGGCGAGCAGCGCGCCCACGTACAGGACGAGGAGCGGCGCGGCGGTCAGCGCGAACAGGGCGGAGGCGAGCGCGGCGAACTTCGCGAGGACGTAGTCGGCGGTCTCGATGGGCCGTGAGAAGTACAGCGGGACCGTCTTGAAGCGCAGGTCGCGGGAGACCGACTGGGGGGCCTGGGAGGCGACGTACAGGCTGATGACGGCCTGCATGACGATCGCGTACCGCGTGTAGTCCAGGGGGAGTTCCTTGGCCTTCGTGGCGACCGCGACGGCGACCATGATGGCGGCCGGCACGAGCATCACGACGAACAGGAGCATCGGCAGGACCTTGGACTTCACCGAGCGGCCGAGGCCGTAGGCGCCGCGCAGGGACTGCGCGTACAGCGAGCGGCGGGCGTAGGCGCGGCCGAGGCGGGGGCCGTCGTAGCCGCGGTAGCCGATGTCGTGGATGCGGGAGGTCTCGCCCGCGGTGTGGTCAACCGCCATGGCGGACGGCCTCCTTGCTCTGCGCGCTCTGCTCGTCGGCGGTGGTGAAGACCTCGGAGATGTGGTGTCTGCGCTGTTCCATGCGGACCAGGCCGAGGCCGAGGTCGGCGACGACGTCGCGGACCAGGTCGTACGTCTCCTCGCCCTGCGCGGTCAGCAGCAGGAGGTGGCCGGCGCCGGGGAGGCCCGCGCCGCCGTCCTGGACGTCCGCCCCGCGGGTGAGGAGGGCCTCGCGCAGGGCGCGGGTGCCGTCCGGGTGTTCGTCGGTGTCGGTGACCTCGACGGCGAGGGTGGTGGTGGTCTGGGTGAAGTCGGTGGTGGAGCTGGAGCGCAGGAGCTTGCCGCCGTCGATGACGACGACGTGGTCGCAGGTGCGTTCCAGTTCGCCCAGGAGGTGGGAGGTGACCAGGACCGAGATGCCGAAGTCGGTGTGGATGCGGCGGATCAGGCCGAGCATCTCGTCGCGCCCGACGGGGTCGAGGCCGTTGGTCGGCTCGTCGAGGAAGACGAGGCGGGGGTCGTGGACGAGGGCCTGGGCGAGCTTGACGCGCTGCTTCATGCCGGTCGAGTAGCCGCCGATGGGGCGGTAGCGCTCCTCGTACAGCCCGACGTGCCGCAGCGTGTCCGCCGTGCGCTCGCGGGCCGCCGTCGGCGGGAGGCCGGACATGCGGGCCATGTGGACGACGAACTCGGTCGCCGAGACGTCCGGCGGGAGGCAGTCGTGCTCCGGCATGTAGCCCACGCGCTCGCGGATGGCGGCGCCCTTGGTCGCGACGTCGAGCCCGAGCACTTCGGCTCGGCCCTCGCTCGCGGGGGACAGACCCAGGAGGATCTTGATCAGGGTGGACTTGCCGGCGCCGTTGGCACCGACCAGTCCGGTCACACCGGCTCCGATGTCCACGGACAGCCGGTCGAGAGCGGTCACCCTCGGGAACCGCTTGCTCAGGCTTTCGGTCGCGATCACAGTCACGGTTCGAAGGTAGTGACTCCGCACACACTCGGTCGTCACTCCGTAGAGCCGTCTTCACCCCGTACCTGAGATGTAGGGGACGGCTAAGGGATCCCCTACCTGAGAGGTACGAGGTCTACGCGCGAGCCGTGCCATGCGGGAGCGCCCGCCCTATTGACGGTTTCTCTAACAAGTGCCAGATTCGGCGTGGTCAAGTTACGGACGCGTATCGCAACCGCACGGCGAGGTGCCATGGCAACGGCAGTGACCCCCGACTCCCGCGCCGACCTGCGGGGATTCCGCCAGGTCCAGCGGCTCGCCTACGCGTGCGCGCAGGACGTCGCGGCCCGGCTGACACCCGGCGTCACCGAACGCGAGGCCGCGCGCATGCAGCGCCGGTGGATGCGCGAGCGCGGGGTGACGGACTGGTTCCACCTGCCCTTCGCCTGGTTCGGCGACCGCACCGCGTTCACGGGCTTCCGCGTCCCCCTCCAGTTCTTCCCGACCAACCGCCGCCTGGAGCCCGGGATGCCGTTCATCCTGGACCTCGCGCCCGTGTACGAGGGCTACACCGCCGACATCGGCTACTCGGGGTCGCTCGGCGCCAACCCCGTACAGGAACGCCTGATGGCCGACCTGGAGGCGCACCGCGAGCTGATCCTGAGGGAGGTCCGCGAGCGCAGGTCGCTGCGGGAGATCTACCAGGACGTGGACCGCCTCATGGCTCTCCAGGGTTACGCCAACCGGCATCGCGCGTACCCCTTCGGTGTGATCGCCCACAAGGTCGACAGGGTGACGCGGCGCAGGTTCTCCCCGCACCTGTTCGGGTTCGGCGCCCAGTCGCTGAAGGGCCTCGCCTCGGACGCCCTGCACGGGCACCGCGACGGATGGTCGCCGCTGTGGTCGCCGTACCGCTTCTCCGACCATCCCCCGCAGCCGGGGCTGTGGGCGGTCGAACCGCATCTCGGATTCCGGGGCACCGGCGCGAAGTTCGAGGAGATCCTCGTCGTGACGGACTCCAAGGACCCGGCGGAGAGCGCATTTTGGCTGGACGACGACCTGCCGCACGTGCGGCGCTGGGCGGAGGGGAAGTGACCATGCTGGACGGGGCGCGCGAACGCCGGATCACCACCGGCGGGATCGAGCTGTGCGTGGCGGAACTCGGCGAGCTGGGGAACCCCGTCGTCGTCCTCGTGCACGGCTACCCGGACACGAAGGAGGTGTGGGCGCCGGTCGCGGCCCGCCTCGCGGAGCGGTTCCACGTGGTGCTGTACGACGTGCGCGGGCACGGGAGTTCGAGCGCGCCGAAGCCGCTGCGGGGCGGGTTCACGCTGGAGAAGCTGACGGACGACTTCCTCGCGGTGGTCGACGCGGTCAGCCCGGGGCGCCCGGTGCACCTGGTCGGGCACGACTGGGGGTCCGTGCAGGGCTGGGAGTTCGTGACCGTCGCGCGCACGGAGGGCCGTGTCGCGTCCTTCACGTCGATGTCGGGGCCGTCCCTCGACCACTTCGGCCACTGGATCAACCGCCGTCTGCGCAGGCCCACTCCGCGCCAGGCCGCCCAACTCCTCGGCCAGGGCGCCAAGTCGTGGTACGTGTACGCGCTGCACACCCCCGTGCTCCCCGAACTGGCCTGGCGCGGGCCGCTCGGCAAGCGCTGGCCGGCCCTGCTGCGCCGTGCGGAGAAGATCGGCGACACCTCGTACCCGACCGCGTCCCTGCCCTCCGACGCCGCCAACGGCGCCTGGCTGTACCGGGACAACGTCCGGGCCCGGCTCAGCCGGCCGCGCGCGGACGCCTACGCGCACACGCCCGTGCAGCTCATCACGCCGCTCGACGACGCGTTCCTGTCGCCGCGGCTGTACGACGAGCTGGAGACGTGGGCGCCGCGCCTGACCCGGCGCACGATCCCCGCCAAGCACTGGCTCCCGCGCACGCGGTCCGACCAAGTCGCCTCCTGGGTCGCCGAGTTCGTGACGTCCGTCGAGGCCGGGCAGGCGCGTTCGGCCACCCCGGCGGGCGTGCACGCCGAGCGGTTCGCCGACCAGCTCGTGCTGGTCACCGGCGCGGGCAGCGGCATCGGGCGGGCCACCGCGTTCGCCTTCGCCGAGGCGGGCGCGCGCGTGGTCGCCGTCGACCGCGACGCCGGGAGCGCCACGCGTACGGCCGAGTTGGCGCGGCTCGTGGGGGCGCGGGAGGCGTGGGCCGAGGCCGTGGACGTCTCCGACGAGAAGGCGATGGAGGAACTCGCCGACAAGGTACGGCAGTCGTACGGTGTGGTCGACGTGCTGGTCAACAACGCCGGCATCGGCATGTCCGGCTCGTTCTTCGACACGAGCACCGAGGACTGGCGGCGCGTCCTGGACGTCAACCTGTGGGGCGTCATTCACGGTTGCCGCCTTTTCGGGCGGGACATGGTCGAGCGCGGGCAGGGCGGCCACATCGTGAACATCGCGTCGGCCGCCGCGTACCAGCCCTCGCGCGTGCTGTCCGCGTACGGCACGTCCAAGGCGGCCGTCCTCATGCTGAGCGAGTCCCTGCGCGCGGAGTTGGCGGGCAAGGGGATCGGTGTCAGCGCGATCTGCCCCGGGCTGATCAACACGGGCATCACCTCGACCGCGACGTTCGTGGGCGTCGACGCGGACGAGCAGGAGCGGCGGCGGGAGAAGTCGTCGCGGATGTACGGGCGGCGCAACTACCCGCCGGAGAAGGTCGCCGACGCGGTCGTGCGCGCGGTCGTCCGCAACGACGCCGTCGTACCGGTGACGCCGGAGGCGAAGGGGTCGCGGCTGCTGTCGCGGCTGTCGCCAAGGGTGTTGAGGGCGTTCGCGCGCTACGAGCCGCGCGGGTGAGGGAGTTGGCCAAGTAGCCTGCGCACGGCTTGAGTTGCTCAAATGCCGCATTCCACCCGTCAGTTATCCACAGAATCCGCAACTCCCCTGTGGATAACTACGGTTGGTTGTGGATCAAACCTGGGGACGAAAATTGGGTGCGTGATCCACATCTCTCTCCGCACACTGAGGGGATGACCCCCGACCATCGCACCGTGAAGGTGTCCAAGTACCTCTCGAAACACCTGCGCCACCAGCCCGCCCGCATCGGCCTCCGCCTCGACCCGGCCGGCTGGACCGAGATCGACACCCTCCTCGCGGCCACCGCCGCGCACGGCTTCCCCATCACCCGCGAGGAACTCGACCACGTCGTCGCCACGAACGACAAGAAGCGCTTCGCGATCGAGGGCACCCGCATCCGCGCCAGCCAGGGCCACAGCGTCTCGGTGGACCTCGCCCTCCCGGCGACCGCCCCACCCGCCCTGCTCTTCCACGGCACCCACCCGCGCGCCCTCCCCCCGATCCGCACCGAGGGCCTGCGCCCCATGAACCGCCACGACGTCCACCTCTCCCAGGACCGCGAGACAGCCACCCGCGTCGGCGCGCGCCGCGGACGGCCGGTGGTCCTCACGGTCGATTCCGGCGCCATGCACCGGGACGGACACGTGTTCCAGCTGAGCGCGAACGGCGTGTGGCTGACGAAGGCGGTACCGGCGCGGTACATCCGGTTCACGGACGCCCGCTGAACCGTTCCGCCGCCAGTCCCGGGGGCCGACAGCGACCCGGGTGAGCCGTCCGCACGACGGGGCGAGGACGTCCGCCAGGGCGGAAAGCTCACCCGCCGGATCACGTCACTCACCGGGAACGGCACCGGCGTCGAGGCCGGTGCGCGGAGTGCTCCCGATGCCCGCAGCGGCCGGGCGGACCGCTCACGGGGGCGTCCCGCCAGGTGGCGCAGGGGATCAGGGCGCCGGAATCCGCAGGTCATCGTCGCATCGGCGCGGTTCGGGGCCGCGCATGGCGCTGCCGACAGGTCAGCCGCTGCACGGCTTGCCGGAACGCGTCAAGTAAGACCGCTCGCACCACGAGGCGGGACACGACCCGCTCACGCCGGTGGCCGACGGACGGCCGGAGAGTACCGTGGAACAGGGAAGCCGCCCGGTTTCCCCGCATCCCGCCAGGCAGGGAGGCGAGCGCGATGTCCGACTCCGGCTCCCCGCAGGTGACCAGACCGCTCCCGGACGCCCTCCACCGGGCCGTACGGCCGGGGACGGCCGTCGTACGGCTGGAGACGACACACGACCGGGAGGGAGTCCTCGACGGGGCGTGGTGGCCGCGCAGCCGCGACATCGCCGCCGAGCTTCCCGGCCTGATCACCGCACTGACCGAGTACCTCGGGCCCGTCACCCGGGTCGGCCTGGACACCGACGCCTGGGAAGGGCTGCCGACGCGGATCACCGTCGACGACCGCGTCGTCCGCATCGACCCCTCTCCGATCGGCGACGACACCATCCTCGTCACCCGGGGTGAGCGGGACCTCTTCTCCCTCCTCGTGATCCCGCCGCACGCCACACCCGACGCCGCGCGCGCCGCCATGGCCGAGGCCGTCCGCGCCGGCAGCGGGAAGCAGGCCGGACAGATCCTCATCGACACCGGCACCGGGCGGGCGGTGCCGGGGACCTGAACGGCGCGAGCGGGTTGCGATCCGCCGTCGGTCGTACGTCCGTTCGGGCGATCCGGGGAGTAGGGTTGACGTACCGAGGACACTTCGCGCACCGGCTTCCATGCCCGTGTCGTTCCCGGCGATCGAATATGCCGGGCCGGTCGCAGCCGGTCCGGGGCAGGGTCCCCCTCATGATCACGACCCGCTCCTCCTCACCGACACTCGCAGCCGACGACCGGCCCCCCGCGCCGCTCCGGCTCGCGCTGGCGCCGGCCGGCTCCGCGCCCGCTCTGCTGGACGGCGCCTGGTGGCCCCGCTCCCGCGACCTGACGTCGGAACTCCCCTCCCTGACGGACGTACTCGACCCCCTGTGGGGGCGGATCACCCGGGTCACGGTCAACCCCACCCTCTGGCCCGTCGTCCCGCGCAAGGTGCCCGTCGCCGGGCACGTGATGAAGGTCGGCTGGTTCCTCGCGGAGCAGGACCCGCACGAACTGCTGCTGCTCTCGTACCGGGCGGGCCGCTGGAACCTGCTGGTGATCCCCCCGGAGACCGAACCCGCCTCGGCCGCCTGGCTGATGGCCGCCGCCTGCGACCCGTCGCGCACGTCGACCGCGAGCCGGCTGATGGAGGAGGCCGCGGGCCTGCGGACGGTGTACGAGACCGACCGGGCCGGGGAAGCGGTCTGGAGTGCCGAAGGCGGACACGAGGCCCGTGATCCCGCCGGGCGCC
The DNA here is from genome assembly GCF_033794345.1 of Streptomyces niveiscabiei. Taxonomy (NCBI): domain Bacteria; kingdom Bacillati; phylum Actinomycetota; class Actinomycetes; order Kitasatosporales; family Streptomycetaceae; genus Streptomyces; species Streptomyces niveiscabiei. The sequence goes on along the minus strand of NZ_JARAYJ010000029.1, from coordinate 95,774 downwards.
CACGGATTCCGGCCGTGACCGCCGGACTGCCGCGACAGCCGACAGGGAGCTGAGAACCATGGAGACGTTCGTGACCGTGGCCGTGATCGTGGGGGTGCTCGTCCTCGCGGTGCTCCTCATCCGGCTGCTCGACGCACAGCACGGCGCCCGGATCTCCGCCTTCCACTACAGCCGCTCCGGGCTGCCCGTCCCCGGGCCCGCCTCGCCGGCGTCCCGGAAGGGAGCAGCCGGCCGACGCCGGTTCCACCTCCGCCGCCGTCCCCACAAGGGCGTCCCGACAGGCGGTGCGCGATGACCGAACCGGCCCCCCGGACCCCCGTCCACGCGTTACGCCTGCGCCGGCTGAACCGGTGGCAGGCGGAGACCCTGCGGGAGGAGCTGGCGGACCTGTACGTGGAGTCCACGCGCGCGCGAGCGGGCGAGGCGTACGAGGGCCGCGAGGCGTTCGCCCGACGGCTCGCCGGGTCCGTACGGCGGCTCGGCTTCTCCCTGCTGGTCGCGGAGGACACGGGCCTCGTCGGCTGCGCCTACGGCTTCCCCGTACCGCGCCAGGGGTCGTGGTGGAAGGGGTTCGACGGAACCCTCCCCCGCAACGTCGAACAGCTCACCGCGTCCGGACACGTCTTCGCCATCACCGAGATCATGGTGCACCCGCACAGCGACGGCCACGGCGTCGCCCGCAGGCTCCAGGAACAGCTGCTCGACTACCACCACGCCTCGCTCGGGGCGACGCTGATCGCGCAGACCGACACCCCGACCCGCGACGCTTTCCTGTCCTGGGGATGGCAGGACATCGGAGGGATCAGCCGGCCGTCCGACCCCATGGCCATCCGGCCGACGGACCCCGTGCCGCTGCGGGCCATGGTCCTTGCCACCGGCCCGGACGCCGCCACCCGCCGGGACGGCCTCGCCCACGAGAACCGCAACCAGCAACCGGACTGAGGGCGGCCCTGTACACCGCTCAGCCCAACTGCGCAGGCGCCTCCATCGCGATCTGCTCGAAGACCTTCCCGTCCGCCGCGAAAACCGAGTCCGCGATCGGCCAGTGGATCACGATCTCGGTGAAACCGAGCTCCCGGTGGCGCCCGGCGAAGTCGACGAAGGCGTCGAGGGACTCCAGCGGACGGCCGCGGTCCGGGGTGAAGCCGGTGAGCAGGATCTTGTCCAGCCCGTCCAGATCCCGGCCGAGCGCCGCGCAGGCGTCCCCGAGCCGGTCGACCTGGCCGCGCAGGGCCCGCAGGGACTGCTCCGGCGTCCCCTCCTCGTACAGCTTCGGGTCGCCGGTCGTCACCCACGCCTGCCCGTGGCTCGCGGCGAGCCGCAGGCCGCGCGGGCCGGTGGCGGCCACCGCGAAGGGCAACCGGGGCCGCTGGACACAGCCGGGGATGTTGCGGGCCTCGTGCGCCGAGTAGAAGTCGCCCTCGTAGGACACCGAGTCTTCCCGGAGCAGACGGTCCAGCAGCGGTACGAACTCGGCGAGCCGGTCGGCACGCTCGCGCGGGGTCCACGGCTCCTGACCGAGCGCGGTCGCGTCGAAGCCGGTACCACCCGCGCCGATCCCGAGGGTGATCCGGCCGCCGGAGATGTCGTCGAGGGAGATCAGCTCCTTGGCGAAGGGGACGGGGTGCCGGAAGTTCGGCGAGGTCACCAGCGTGCCGAGCCGCAGCCGCTCGGTCGCCGTCGCAGCCGCCGTCAGCGTCGGCACCGCCCCGAACCACGGGCCGTCCCGGAAGCTCCGCCACGACAGGTGGTCGTAGGTGTACGCGGCATGGAAGCCGAGATCCTCGGCCCGCCGCCAGATCTTCCGGCCCTCACTCCAGCGGTGGATGGGGAGGATCACCGTACTCAGTCGCATGTCGCCGACCTTACGTCGCGTTTCGGACGCGCACGAATACGGACCGGCGCCCCGCCGGACGAGATCCGACGGGGCGAAGAATCAGCGGAGCCCCGAGTTCTTCGACAGCGTCGCGGTGTGCCGGGGCCCTGCTCGTGTCTTTCTGCTACTGCCGGCCGGTCAGCACCCGATACAGGTACCGACATGCCTCGTCCTCGGTGGCGAAGCGGTGCTCCACCGACAACTGCCCGCGCTCCCAGCCACCGACGAACCAGCGCCCGTCGGGGTCGAGGTCGAGCACGGCACCGCCCTCGACCAGACGACCGCCGGGAGCCTTGCCCCGGATCGCGTACGTGATGCCGTCCACCCCCGCCTCAACGAGGGCGGCGGCCAGCTGCCGATGATCCATCAACGCAACTCCTTGAGGTAGCCGAGGTCGGCCAGATCCTGTACCGACTTAGCTGCTCGGCGCACTCCGCAGCCGTGGGTCGTACCGTGCGCCCGGGAACTCCCCGTACGGGACAATGCCCCCGTGACCTCACCGACCCGGCAGCCCGAGACCCCCGCCGCCATACGACCTCCCCGTCTGATCGCCACCGACCTCGACGGGACGCTGTTGCGGGACGACGGGCAGGTGTCGCCGAGGACGGTGGCCGCGCTGGCGGCGGCCGAGGACGCGGGCATCGAGGTGTTCTTCGTGACCGGCAGGCCCGCGCGGTGGATGGACGCGGTCAGCGATCACGTGCACGGACACGGGCTGGCGATCTGCGGGAACGGCGCGGCGGTCGTCGACCTGCACGGCGGCCCCGGCGCCCACCGCTTCGTGAAGGTCAGGGAGCTGGCCCGGGAGAACGCCCTCGACGCCGTACGCCTGCTGAGGGAGGCCGCGCCGGGGACGGTGTACGCGGTGGAGCAGACGTACGGGTTCCACCAGGAGTCCGAGTACCCCAAGATGCACATGGAGATCCCGGACTCCCTCGCCCCCGCCGAGGAACTGCTCGCGCCAGACGGCCCCGGCGCGCGGGAACCCGTCCTGAAGATCCTCGCCTACCACCCCACGCTGGACCCGGACGCGTTCCTCACGCTGGCCCGCGAGGCGATCGGGGAGCGCGCCGCGGTCACCCGGTCCAGCCCCAGCGCGCTCCTGGAGATCGCGGGCCCCGGCATCTCCAAGGCCAGCACCCTCGCCCTGTGCTGCGCGGAACGCGGCATCGCCCCCGAGGAGGTCGTCGCGTTCGGGGACATGCCGAACGACGTCGAGATGCTGACCTGGGCGGGCCGCTCGTACGCGATGGGCAACGCCCACCCCGACGTGATCGCGGCGGCGTCGGGACAGACGGCCGCGAACAACGAGGACGGCGTGGCCGTCGTCATCGAGAAGCTGGTGGCGGAGAGGGCTTAGCCCTTCACTCCAGCACCACCCCCCGGTCCGCCAGCCACGGCACCGGGTTCACCGCCGAGCCCATGTCCGGGGTCACCCGCACCTCGAAGTGCAGGTGCGGTCCCGTGGAGTTGCCGGTCGTGCCGGTCTGCCCGATCCACTGACCCGCGGTGACGCGCTCGCCGGGGTCGACGGCGACCGAGGCGAGGTGGGCGTACTGGGTGTGGTAGCCGCCGGGGTGGCTGATGACGAGCTGCACGCCGAAGCCGTCGCCGCAGGCCACGCGGACGACCCGGCCGGCGCCGACCGCGCGGACGGGCGTACCGATCGGGACGGCGAAGTCCTGCCCGGTGTGGCGGTGGGCCCAGCGCGCGCCGCCGCTGCCGAAGGAGGCGGAGAGGCGGTAGGACTCGACGGGGGCGACCCAGTCCGACGCGGCGGCCGGCGTCTGCGGGAGCCGGATCGCGCCGGGGCAGGAGCCCGCCGCGACGGACGCCGCCGCCTGCCCCTGGAGCCGCCACCGCGCCTCCTCCAGCTTGCGTTCGATGTCCCGCTTGAGCCCGGCGAGTTCGGCGGTCCGCCGCTCCAGCACCTGCCAGGCGTACACCGCCCGCGCCGCGTCCCCCGCGAGCCGCTCCTCGACGGCCTTGCGCCTGCCGAGCGCGCTCCCGACGGCCAGATTCGCCTGCGCGAGCACGTGCTGACCGCGCATCAGCCGGTCGGGGTCGCCGTTCAGCACGACCTGTACGGCCAGCGGCAGCCCGCCCCCGTCCCGGTACTGGGCCCGCGCGATCCGCCCGAGCTCCGTGCGCAGCCTGTCGAGTTCGCGCAGCTCCCCGGCGCGCAGCTCCTCGTACCGCTGGGCCTTGGCGCGCTGGGTCTCGGCCTCGCGGCGGCCGGCGTCGTACTCCTGGGACGCGGCGGCGGCCTCCTCGTACAGCTTCGCGACCTGCGCGCCGAGGCCGTCGCCGAAGCCGTTCTCGCCGTCGGCGCCCGCGGAGGTGGGGCGGGCCACGAGGACCGCCGCCGCGCACAGCAGGACCGGGACGAGCAGGGGGCGGCGGCGAGGTGAGCGCATGTCAGCGATCGTGTCCCAGGGGGCGGGTGGCGCGCCCGTTCACGTCATACGACCGGGGGACAGCGCGTCCGGATGGCCCAATGCCGGGTGACACGCCGTCACACCGGGTTGACCCCGGCCGGGTTCAGTACGGCGCCTCCCACACCACCGTCGTCCCGCCGCCGGGCCCCGGCTCGCACCGGCTGCCGCCGCCGAGGGACTCCGCGCGCCGCACGAGGTTCAGCAGGCCGCTGCGCCGACCGCCCTCGGTGATCCCGACCCCGTCGTCCGCGACGGTCAGCCGGACGCCGGGACGGCCGCCGGGGAGGGTCGCCGTGGCGTCGACCAGGACGTCGATACGAGAGGCGCGGGCGTGCCGGAACGCGTTCGAGAGGGCCTCGCGCAGAGCGGCGACGAGGTTCTTGCCGGTCTCCTCGCCGACCAGGCTGTCGACGTCCCCGGCGAACCGGCAGCCGGGCCGGAAGCCGAGCGGTACGGCGGCCATCGCGACCTCGCGCAGCACGCGGGTCCGCAGCCGGGCCGGCGTCCCGTCGGGGCCCTGGCGCAGGGCGAAGATGGCCGTGCGGATCTCCTGGATGGTGACGTCGAGTTCGTCGACGGCCCGCCCGACACCCTCGCGCACCTCGGGCGCGGTGGCCTCCCGCTGCGCGCTCTCCAGCGTCAGCCCCGTCGCGAACAGCCGCTGGACGACGAGGTCGTGCAGGTCACGGGCGATCCGGTCGCGCTCCTCGAACACCGCGAGCCGCTCCCGGTCGCGCTGCGCCTCGGCCGCGATCAGCGCGAGCGCGGCCTGCTCGGCGAACCGCCGGGCGAGTTCGCGCTCGGCGTCGGTGAACGTCCGCCGCCCCCGCGCGCGCGGCAGGCAGAGCGTGCCCAGGAAACGGCCGTCCCCGCGCAGCGGGAGCAGCAGGGCGGGGCCGTACTCGGCCGCGCGCGAGGTGACCGAGCGGGGGTCGGTGGCCGCGTCCTCGACGTACACCTCCTCGCCCGCCAGCAGCGCCCCGACCAGCTCGCTGTCCCCCGGGATCACCTCGCCGAGCATCCCCGACGGGCGGTCCGAGGCGAGAGCCGCGATCTCCAGGCCGCCCCCTTCGGCGGGCAGCAGGACGACCCCGGCGGCGGCCTCGGCGAGGGTGCGGGCCCACTCGGCGACCACCTGGAGCGCGTCGTCGGGGTCGTCGCCGGCCAGCAGCGCGGTCGTGACGGCCACCGAGCCGTCGATCCAGCGCTCCCGCTGCCGTGCCGCCTCGTACAGCCGCGCGTTGCCGATCGCGATCCCCGCTTCCCCGGCGAGGGCACGCGCGAGGTCGAGGTCGGCGCCGTCGAAGGGCCGCCCGTCCCGGCGCCCGGCGAGGCAGAGGCTGCCGTACGGCTCGCCGTGCGCGCGGATCGGGACGGCGAGCGCCCAGCCGGACCCGTCGCCGTCCACCTCGACGGCCGCGTCCTGGACGCCGAGGAGGGTCATGGCCGTCTCCGGGATGCGCTCCAGGTTTCCGCTCACGGACCGCAGGGCTTCGAGGAGGCGGGGGTCGACGGTCATGACGTCAGGGTAATTTGCCCCATTTGAGAATCGCGGTGTTTCACGTGAAACACTGTCTCCTCCCGCTCCACCATCCGCCGCAACGGCCCCTCCACCGCAGCCAACTCGGCGTAAGAACCCCGCTGCACCACCCGCCCCTCGTCCAGCACGACCACCTCGTCCACCGCCTCCAGCCCCGCCAGCCGGTGCGTGATCAGCAGCGTCGTCCGCCCCTCGGTGGCCGCCAGCAGATCCGCCGTGAGCGCGTCGGCGGTCGGCAGGTCGAGGTGCTCGGCGGGCTCGTCCAGGACCAGCACAGGGAAGTCCGCGAGGAGCGCGCGGGCCAGCGCGAGGCGCTGACGCTGGCCGCCCGACAGCTTCGCCCCGTGCTCGCCGACGAGCGTGTCGAGGCCGTCCGGCAGCGCGTCGGCCCACTCCAGGAGCCGCGCCCGCCGCAGCGCGTCCCGCAACTCCCCCTCGTCCGCGCCCTTCCGCGCGAGCAGCAGGTTCTCGCGGACGGTGGAGTCGAAGAGGTGCGCGTCCTGCGCGCAGAGCCCGACCAGGGCGCGTACGTCGTCCCCGTCGAGCCCGTACGCGTCGACGCCGCCCAGCGTGTACGTCCCGGACTCCGCGTCCAGGAACCGCAGCAGCGCCTGCGCGAGGGTCGTCTTCCCGGAGCCGGAAGGGCCGACGACGGCGACCCGGCGGCCCTCGGCGAGCGTCAGGTCGACCCCGGCGAGGGCGGCGCGCCCCTGTCCGTCGTACCGCGCGGTGAGCCCCTTGAGGGTCAGTGGGAACGGTGTGGCCGGCGCCTGCCGGGGCCGCTCCGGCTCGCGGACCGGCGCGGGGGAGTCCAGCACCTCGTACACCCGCTCCGCGCTACGGCGCACCCGCTGCCGGTACTGCACGGCGAGCGGCAGCCCGAGCACCGCCTCGAACGCGGCCAGCGGCGTGAGCACCACGACGGCCATCGACACGCCGTCCAGCCGCCCGGAGACGACCCCCTGAGCCCCCGCCAGCGCCGCCGCCGCGACGGTCAGCCCGGACACCAGCGCGGTCAGCCCGTCCCCGAGCGCGGTCGCCGCCGCCCCGCGCGAGGCGATCCGCGTCAGCACCCCGTCGGCCGCCCGCGCCTCGTCCGTACGGCGGTGCAGGGCGCCGGCGACGGTGAGTTCGGCGGTGCCGGTGAGCAGGTCGGCGACCCGGGTGGCCAGCACCCCGCGCGCGGGCGCGAGCCGGCGTTCGGCGCGCCGGGAGACGGCGCCGGTGACCAGCGGCACGCCCAGCCCGGCCAGCAGCAGCCCGGCGGCGAGGACCGCGCCCGCCTCGGGGAGCAGCCACGCGGTGAAGGCGACCGACCCGGCCGCCACGACGACGGCGGACCCGACCGGCAGCAGCCAGCGCAGCCAGTAGTCCTGGAGCGCGTCCACGTCGGCGACGAGCCGCGACAGCAGGTCCCCGCGCCGCGCCCTGCGCAGTCCGGCGGGCGCGAGCCGCTCCAGGCGCCGGTAGACGGCCACCCGCGTGTCGGCGAGCATCCGCAGCACGGCGTCGTGCGAGACGAGCCGCTCCGCGTACCGGAACACGGCCCGCCCGATCCCGAACGCCCGCGTCCCCGTGACGGCCACCATCAGGTACAGCACCGGAGGTTGCTGCGAGGCCCGCGAGATGAGCCACCCGGACGTCGCCATGAGCCCGACGGCGCTGCCGAGCGCGAGGCTCCCGAGAAGCGCCGCGAGCAGCAGCCGCCCCCGGCGCGGCCCGGCCATGGCCCGCACCCGCGCGAGCACACCACCGCGCGCGGCCCTGGTCACAGCCTCGCCGGGCACCCTCCCGACGGGCCCCTTGAGATCCCGAGCCGCCTCGGACCCCCTGACCGCCTCAGCCTCCCCCACCACGAAGAAGTCGGCCTGCGTGCCGCCGTGCTCCTCGAAGAAGCCCTCGCGCACGTCCGCCCCCGGCGCCCGCTCCGCACCCCCCTCACCACCCCGAGCCTCCGCGACCCGCACCACCCGGTCGGCAACTTCGAGCAGCGCGGGCCGATGCACCACGAGCAGCACGGTCCGCCCCTCCGCGAGCCGCCGGACCGCCGCCACGATCTCCGCCTCGGTCGCCCCGTCCAGCGCGGCCGTCGGCTCGTCGAGCAGCAGCACAGGCCGGTCCGCGAGGAACGCCCGCGCCAGGGCGAGCCGCTGCCGCTGCCCTGCGGAGAGCCCGGCACCGTCCTCGCCGAGCACGGTGTCCGGCCCGGCGGGCAGCGCGTCCACGAACTCCAGGGCGCCCGCGTCGGCGAGGGCCCGCCGGACGGCCGTGTCGTCGGCGTCGGGGCGGGCGAGCCGGACGTTCTCCGCGATCGTCGCGGCGTACAGGTGCGGTCGCTGGGGGACCCAGGCGATCCGGGAGCGCCACTCCTCCAGGTCGAGGCCGGTGAGGTCGGTGTCCCCGATCGTCACCCGACCCTCGGTGGGGCGGGTGAAGCCGAGCAGGACGTCGAGGAGCGTCGACTTGCCGGCGCCGCTCGGGCCGACCAGGGCGACGGTCTCGCCGGGTTCGACGGTGAACGAGGCGTTCTCCACGGCGGGTACGGCCCGGCCGGGGTAGCGGACGGTCACGCCGTCGACGGTGATCGCGCCCTGCGGGACGGCGGCCGTGCCGGACGCCGGGACCGGCTCCCCCAGCACCGCGAAGATCTCCTCGGCGGCGGCGAGGCCCTCGGCCGCCGCGTGGTACTGCGTGCCGACCTGCCGCAGCGGGAGGTACGCCTCCGGGGCCAGGATCAGGATGACCAGGCCGATGTAGAGGTCCATCTCGCCGTGCACGAGCCGCATCCCGACCGTCACCGCGACCAGCGCGACCGAGATCGTGGACAGCAGCTCCAGCGCGAAGGAGGAGAGGAAGGCGATCCGCAGCGTCTTCAGGGTCGCCTGGCGGTACTCGCCGGTGATCTTCCGGATCGACTCGGCCTGCGCCTTGGCCCGCCCGAACACCTTCAGCGTCGGCAGCCCGGCGACCACGTCCAGGAAGTGCCCCGACAGCCGCGACAGCAGCCGCCACTGACGGTCCATCCGGGACTGGGTGACCCACCCGATCAGCATCATGAAGACCGGGATCAACGGCAGCGTCCCGACGATGATCGCCGCCGACACCCAGTCCTCGGTCACGATCCGCGCGAGCACCGCGACGGGGACGACGACGGCGAGCCCCAACTGGGGGAGATAGCGCGAGAAGTAATCATCCAGGGCGTCCACGCCCCGGGTCGCGAGGGCGATCAGCGAGCCGGTCCGCTGCCCGCCGAGCCACCCCGGGCCGAGCGCTCCCGCCCGCTCCAGCAGCCGCCCCCGCAGCTCCGACTTCACGGCGGCGCTCGCGCGGTGGGCGGCGAGTTCGGTGAGCCAGGAGACCAGCGCGCGTCCGGCCGCGACGGCGACCAGCAGAAGCAGGGGGGTACGGAGGTCACCGACCGAGTGGCCGTGCTGGAAGGCGCCGACGACGATCTCGGCGATGAGCATGGCCTGGGCGATGACGAGAAGGGCGCCGACGACCCCCAGTCCGACGACCGCAGCCATGAAGAGCCGGGTGGCACCGGCGTACCGGAGCAGACGCGGATCGATTGGTTTCACGTGAAACACACCCTCTTCAAGGGGACTTCTGGAGGGCATGTTTCACGTGAAACGTCCGTGTTGTTTCACGTGAAACATGCCCGGCGACTGACTCAGTGCGCTTCAGCGATGTGCTGCGTACCGATCCGCTTGCGGAACACCCAGTACGTCCAGCCCTGATACAGCATCACGACCGGCGTGGCGATCACCGCGCACCACGTCATGATCTTCAGCGTGTACGGGCTCGACGAGGCGTTCGTGACGGTGAGGCTCCACTCCGGGTTCAGCGACGACGGCATGACGTTCGGGAAGAGCGTCAGGAAGAGCATCGCCACGGCGGCCACGATCGTGACGCCGGAGAGCGCGAACGACCAGCCCTCACGCCCGGCCTGGTTCGCGACGAGCGCGGCGACCAGGGCGGCGACGGCCACGACGAGGGCGACCAGGCTCGTGCCGTCACCGCTGTCGGCCTGCGTCCAGACCAGGAAGGCCAGCGCGAGGACGGCGGTGACGAGACCGACCTTGAGGGCCAGCGCCCGCGCCCGCTCCCGGATGTCGCCGACCGTCTTGAGCGCCGTGAACACCGTGCCGTGGAAGGTGAACAGGCTCAGCGTGACGAGCCCGCCGAGGATTGCGTACGGGTTGAGCAGCTCCCAGAAGCCGCCCACGTACTCGAAGTTCCGGTCGATCTTCACGCCGTGGACGATGTTGCCGAACGCGACGCCCCACAGGAACGCGGGGAGCAGGGAGCACCAGAAGATCGCCTGCTCCCAGTTGCGCTGCCAGTTCTCCTCGGGCCGCTTGGCGCGGTACTCGAAGGCGACGCCCCGGACGATGAGGCAGAGCAGGATGAGCAGCAACGGCAGATAGAAGCCGGAGAAGAGGGTGGCGTACCACTCGGGGAAGGCCGCGAAGGTCGCGCCGCCCGCGCTGAGCAGCCAGACCTCGTTGCCGTCCCAGACCGGGCCGATGGTGTTGATGAGGACGCGCTTCTCGGCCCGGTCACGGGCGAGGAGCTTGGTGAGGACGCCGACCCCGAAGTCGAAGCCCTCCAGGAAGAAGTAGCCGGTCCACAGGACGGCGATCAGGACGAACCAGACGTCGTGCAGTTCCATGACGGTGCAGCTCCCTCGGCCTAGTACGAGAAGGCCATCGGCTTGTCGGCGTCACGCGCCTCGCCGCCGATCTTCGTGGGCGGGTTGAGGTCGGCCTCGGTCAGCTCCGGCGGGCCCGCCTTCACGTACTTCGCGAGGAGCTTGACCTCGACGACGGCGAGGATCGCGTACAGCGTGGTGAAGGCGATCATCGAGGTGAGCACCTCGGCCTGGGAGACGCCGGGGGAGACCGCGTCGCGGGTCTGGAAGATGCCGTAGACGACCCAGGGCTGACGGCCCATCTCGGTGAAGATCCAGCCCCAGGAGTTGGCGATCAGCGGGAAGGCCAGGGTCCAGATCGCCAGGCGCCAGTACCAGGTGGTGAGCTGGGGGCCGAGCGCCTTCTTGCGGAAGAGGACCAGGTTCGGCACCTCGTCCTCACCGGTCCTCAGGTGCTCGGGGAGCATGAACTTCTTGCGGGTCAGCCACAGTCCGAGCATGCCGATCGCCAGCGAGGTCATGCCGAAGCCGATCATCCAGCGGAAGCCCCAGTAGGCGACCGGGATGTTGGGGCGGTAGTCGCCGGGGCCGAACTTCTCCTGCTCGGCCTTGTTGACGTCGTTGATGCCGGGGACGTGCGAGGTGAAGTCGTCGTTCGCGAGGAAGGACAGCAGGCCCGGGATCTCTATGGCCACCTTGTTGTGGCCCTTCTCGACGTCCCCGTAGGCGAAGACGGAGAACGGCGCGGGCGCCTCGCCGTCCCAGAGGGCCTCGGCGGCGGCCATCTTCATCGGCTGCTGCTTGAACATGACCTTGCCGAGGGTGTCGCCGCTGATCGCGGTGAGCAGGCCGGCGATGACGACGGTGATGAGGCCGAGCCTGAGCGTCGTCCTCATCTCGACGATGTGCCGCCTGCGGACCAGGTGGAAGGCGGAGATGCCGACCATGAACGCGCCGCCGGTGAGGAACGCGGCCGTCAGCGTGTGGAACGCCTGGGCGAGTGCGGTGTTCTGGGTCAGGACGAGCCAGAAGTCGGTGAGTTCGGCGCGGCCCTTGGCCTCGTTGATCTTGTACCCGACCGGGTGCTGCATCCAGGAGTTGGCGGCGAGGATGAAGTAGGCCGACAGGATCGTGCCGATCGAGACCATCCACATGCAGGCGACGTGGATCTTCTTCGGGAGCTTGTCCCAGCCGAAGATCCACAGGCCGATGAAGGTGGACTCGAAGAAGAAGGCGATCAGGGCCTCGAAGGCGAGGGGGGCGCCGAAGACGTCGCCGACGAAGCGCGAGTAGTCGGACCAGTTCATGCCGAACTGGAACTCCTGCACGATGCCGGTGACGACGCCCATCGCGATGTTGATCAGGAAGAGCTTGCCCCAGAACTTCGTCGCCCTGAGGTACTTCTCCTTGCCGGTCCGCACCCATGCGGTCTCCAGCCCGGCGGTGAGCGCCGCGAGCGAGATCGTCAGGGGGACGAAGAGGAAGTGGTAGACGGTCGTGATGCCGAACTGCCAGCGCGCCAGTGTCTCTGGCGCCAGGGCCATTTCCACGTCGTCAGTCTCCTTACGTGCCGTGATACTGCGGCAGTTTGCCCCTTATGTCACACACAACAGTGGAGCAACTGGGACACGCTTGTGAACGCGTTCACATTCACAAGCAATTATGGCGCATGGCTGTTCGAGACTGGACGGGAGGGGGGGTCTGATGGGTCACAGACCCCCCGGCGGGTACGGTCGCGCACCCCCGAAGGGGCTCAACGCTCCGTGCTGAAGCCTTCCTTGATGAACCCTTCCGTCACCTTCAGGAAGATGTCGTTCGCCTCGGTCTCCCCGATCGTGACCCGCGCCCCCTCCGGGAACGGCCGCACCACGACCCCGGCCCGCTCGCACGCGGCGGCGAACTCCGCCGTCCGCTCCCCCAGCCCGAGCCAGACGAAGTTGGCCTGGGAGTCGGGGACGGTCCAGCCCTGGGTGCGCAGCGCGGCGAGCACGCGGGCCCGCTCGGAGACCAGGGAGCCGACCCGGCCCAGGAGCGCGTCCTCCGCGCGCAGGGAGGCGACGGCGGCGTCCTGGGCGAGCTGCGTGACGCCGAAGGGCACCGCCGTCTTGCGCAGCGCGGCGGCGACGGGCTCGTGGGCGATGGCGAAACCGACGCGCAGCCCGGCGAGGCCGTACGCCTTGGAGAACGTGCGCAGCACGCAGACGTTGGGCCGGTCGCGGTACAGCTCGACGCCGTCGGGGACGTCGGCGTCGCGCACGAACTCGCGGTACGCCTCGTCCAGGACGACCAGGACGTCGCCCGGCACCCGGTCCAGGAACCGCTCCAGCTCGGCCCGCCGGACGGCCGTACCCGTGGGGTTGTTGGGGTTGCAGACGAAGATCAGGCGGGTGCGGCCGGTGATCGCCTCGTACATCGCGTCGAGGTCGTGGACGTCGCCGGGGGCGAGCGGGACCTGGACGGAGGTCGCGCCGCTGATCTGCGTGATGATCGGGTACGCCTCGAAGGAGCGCCAGGCGTAGACGACCTCGTCGCCGGGGCCCGAGGTCGCCTGGAGGAGCTGCTGGGCGACGCCGACCGAGCCGGTGCCGGTGGCGAGGTGGGAGACGGGGACGCCGAACCGGTCGGCCAGTTCGGCCGTCAGCGCCGTACACGCCATGTCCGGGTAGCGGTTGAACGACGAGGCGGCGGCCGTGACGGTCTCCAGGACGCCGGGGAGCGGCGGGTACGGGTTCTCGTTGGAGGACAGCTTGTAGGCCACCGGCCCGCCCTCGGCGGCCGGCCTGCCCGGCTTGTAGGTGGGGATCCCCTCCAGCTCGACCCGCAGCTTGGGGTTCGTCTCGCTCACCACAGTCCTCCTCGCGACCGGCGCCGGTACTCAATTCTCCTCACCTTATGAGGATTCGGCACGTGCACGTCAGCGGCCGTACGGACCTGGTTCGTCACACGCGCATCAGGGGCAACACCGTACGAAGGCCCCGAAACAGGGGGCGTGACGCACATATATCTATGCGCCGGTGGCACGCGCCGTGGCGCGCGTCCCTCGTGCAGGTGAGTTGAGACCTCTTCGAGACATCGGTGCCTCGCCAGGCTCATCAGCGCCGACGCCACAAGTAGTGCTGTCCGAACGGCCAACTGACTTTGTTTCTCAAGTAATTGGATACTTTTGACCTTGCAGAAACGTGCCTGTCAATGTGTGCATATGCGTCCGCCCTACCCCGCCTCATGAGCCCTACTATCGGCACGCCATGACAGCAGCAGGGAAGCACCAGGTGAGCCGCGCGGAAACCTCACGCCGAGGCAGCCGGCCGGGCCGAGCGGGCATCAGGGACGTGGCCGCCGCCGCCGGAGTGTCCATCACGACCGTCTCCGACGCCCTGAACGGCAAGGGCAGGCTCCCTGATGCCACCCGACGCCACGTCCGCGAGGTCGCCGACCGGCTGGGCTACCGCCCGTCGGCCGCGGCCCGCACGCTCCGTACGGGCAAGTCCGGACTGATCGGACTGACCGTCACCACGTACGGGGATGAACCTTTCACCTTCACCGAGTTCGCGTACTTCGCCGAGATGGCCAGAGCCGCCACCTCCGCCGCGCTCGCCCGCGGCTACGCCCTCGTCATCCTCCCGGCGACCTCGCGCCACGACGTGTGGTCGAACGTCGCCCTGGACGGCACGGTCGTCATCGACCCCTCCGACCAGGACCCGGTGGTCGGCGAGCTCGTCCGGCAGGGTTTACCCGTCGTCTCCGACGGCCGCCCCTCCGGTCCGCTGCCGGTCACCGCGTGGGTCGACAACGACCACGAGGCCGCCGTACTGGACATCCTCGACCACCTCGCCGACGCCGGGGCGCGCCGGATCGGGCTGCTCACGGGGACCACGACCGACACGTACACGCACCTGTCGACGACCGCGTACCTGCACTGGTGCGAGCGGGTCGGACAGGATCCGGTGTACGAGGCCTACCCGGCGCACGACCCCTGCGCGGGAGCCGTCGCCGCCGACCGGCTGCTCGCCCGCCCCGACCGGCCCGACGCCGTGTACGGCCTCTTCGACCCGAACGGCACGGACCTGCTCGCCGCCGCCCGCCGCTACGGCCTGCGGGTGCCGGAGGACCTGCTCCTGGTGTGCTGTAGCGAGTCCACGGTGTACGCGAGCACCGAACCCCCCATCACCACGCTCTCACTGAAACCGCGCCGGATCGGCACCGCGGTCGTCCAGCTCCTCATCGACGCGATCGAGGGCGTCGAATCGGACCAGCCGGTCGAGCAGGTGATACCGACGGAACTGTTCATCCGCACCTCCTCGCAGCGCCGCCCGCCGCGCACCACGGTGAGCCCGCCGCGTACGCCCGAGGGGAAGTAGCCGGCCGCCGTGCGGTGGGGAGGGGCACCCGTACGGCGGCCAAGCACGGGTCAATCGGGGCGAATGCCACGCCCCGGCGCGCGCCCGAACCGATTCACCACCCCTGGGTCATCACATGGCCCGATCCGCATTCCTATGATGGGCCCACGACACCGCGGGCCGCTGCGACCAGGCAGTCCGAAGCGGTGCAGACGCGGCGCGATGGTGGAGGGGTCTGATGACTCAGGGGGCCGGTCAGGGACCCGAAGCGGAACGGACGGCGACGTTGCGCGACTTCCGGGTGCCCGCGTACGTCCATGAGACCGGCCCGTACGACCACGCCGGGCATCCCGGCGACGCCGTACCGGCCGACGAGCAGGGCTACCCCGAGGGGTACACGCCGACCCAGCGCGACCTGCCGGTCGTCAACCGGGGCGACACGCTGCGGATGCCGACGGTCGAACCCATGGCTTCCGCCCCCGCCGACGGCCCCGGACCGCTGTTCGTCGTCGGCGACGTGCACGGCTACCTCGACGAACTGCACGCCGCGCTGCGGGAGAAGGGCCTCGTCGACGAGGCCGGACAGTGGTGCGCGGGCAACGCGCGGCTGTGGTTCCTCGGCGACTTCACCGACCGCGGGCCCGACGGCATCGGCGTGATCGACCTGGTCATGCGGCTGTCGGCGGAGGCGGCGGCGGCGGGCGGCTACTGCAAGGCCCTGATGGGCAACCACGAACTCCTCCTGCTGGGCGCCAAGCGGTTCGGCGACACCCCCGTCAACTCCGGGGCCGGCACCGCCACCTTCCAGGCGGCCTGGCTGCTCAACGGCGGCCAGAAGTCCGACATGGACCGCCTCCAGGACCACCACCTCCAGTGGATGGCGCGCCTCGACGCGATCGAGGAGGTCGACGGCCATCTGCTCGTCCACTCCGACACGACCGCCTATCTCGACTACGGCGACTCGATCGAGGCCGTCAACGACAACGTCCGCGAGGCGCTCACCCGCAACGACGCGGACGAGGTGTGGGATCTCTTCCGCAAGTTCACCAAGCGCTTCTCCTTCCGCGACGAGGGCGGCGCCGACGCCGTCCGCGCCCTCCTCGATACGTACGGGGGCACCCTGATCGTTCACGGGCACAGCCCGATTCCCTATCTGCTGGGCGAAGTCGGCTCCGAGGACCCCGACGACGACACCGGCCCGAACGTCAAGGGACCGCACGTCTACGCGGAGGGACTCGCCATCGCGATGGACGGCGGAGTGACCATGGCCGGAAAGCTGCTGGTCCAGCAGCTGCCCATGGATAATCGGACGTCCACCGGGCAGGCGACCGGCATGGAGGACTGATCGCCGGCGGCACGGGCGCGGGTCCAATTTCCGCAAACCCCCTGTCACCTTGAGCCGTCGCCGCTCTACCATCGGCTTATCCGTAGCAGGCTCCCCTCCGTTTCTGCCCGACGGCTCGTTGGCATGCGAGCCCCAAGCCCTACGGAGCATCGGGGGATGCACATGAACAGCGTTCCGCAGCACCTGCACAGTGAGGACCGCCAGGAGTACGAGCGGGTCCTCGACGAGGCGCTGCGCTCCGCCCCACACCACCCGGAACTGGCCGCTGTCGGCCGGCGCCTCAACCCGGAACAGCTGCGCACGATGGCGCTGGGCGCCACCGCGTTCATCACGGCCGCCGCGGCGACCGAGTACCAGCACTACGTGAAGGTCCGCGAGGAACTGCGCCACCCGGCGTCGTCCTCGTCGTCCTCGTCGGTGTCCTCGGCCCGCGAGTCCGGGGACGCGGCGAGCGGGGGTGCGGGGATCGCGGCCGGCCTGGGGGAGGTCGCCGTCGAGCCCGCCGGGGCGGGGGCCGTCGCCGTCGCCGCCGTCCTCACGCCGGTCCTCGCCGGGACCGCGGCGGTGATCTTCCTGCTCGTCGGCTACCTCCTCAAGGCGCTCGACCCGGCCCCGGCGTTCGCCGACGCGCTGGTCACGGCGGGCTGGGTGTTCGGGGTGGTCACGGCGCTGGCGATCCTCGTCGCCACCGTCGGGCTGCTGCTCACCGCGCTGCGCAACCGGCCCGCGCTGGAGGCGGGGCCGTACAACGAACAGGCGGAGGAGGTCGAGCGGGCCCGGGAGGCCTGGCGGACCGCCCTGCTGGAGCGCGGCTTCCTGCCGTACTTCCGCGAGGCACTCGCCGACCAAGGGCCGACGGCGACGACGGTCCCCCGCACCCCTCCGCCGAGCCGCCTCCCGAACCTCGGCTACGACCGCCCCGGCTTCACCAGCCCCGACGACGGCCCCGACCCCGGCCACCGCCCGCGCTTCTCCAGCCCGGACTACACAAGCCCGGACTTCGGCGGCCCGGACAACCAGCCGGACTAGCCCGCCGACCGCACCCCCCGATGGCTCCCGGTCCGCGTCCCCCTCGCAGGAGGCGCGGACCGGGAGTTCACAGCACCCTCAGTCCGCCAGGGGCAGGTACACCCGGTTCCCGGCCGCCGCGAACTCCTTCGGCTTCTGGGCCATGCCCTACGGAAGAGCGATGATCGCGATGCTCTCCGGCTGGGCCACAGCCAGGCGGGTGCCATCCGGGTGCAGGGCGGCAACGGGCGTCGGAATGTGCGTGACCCCATAGCTGCCGTCTCTCTGGGGCACCTTCACGGTGGGCCATTCCGCCACCACGGCACCCGTCGTGACGTCGATCAGCCGTGGGTGCCCGTACAGCGAGACGACCGAGTCGCCCCGCGCGATCAGGGTGCCGATGGGGAAATCGACCGTGTTGCGATGGATCCACCGCCCTGCGGAGAGCGACCACACACCCAACTGCCGTGGGCCCAGGGCAGGCGTCTCCTTGCCGTCGCGAAACTCCCCGCCGGTCGCCACGGCCAGGCGGTCGGCATCGAGCCAGCAGGCCGAGACGACCTCCGCTTCGATGCCCGGTTCCGAGGGCAGCACGCCACGGCCGTCGAGCACGGCAGGATCCGTCAGCGCACCGGACAGGTCGAAGACTTCGACGACCCCGTACGGATGCCAGTACCAGCCGGCCGACAGCAGATGTGTCCCGTCCGGGCTCACCTCCAGTCGAGAGTGGAAGACGTCCTTCGGCTGACGTTCGCCATCGGTGAGCCACTCTCCCGACTCCGCGTCCTCGATCTCAAGGACGTTGTACTCCTCCGGGCAGTGCACCAGAACCTCACGGCCGTCCGGCAACATCCCGAGGGCAACCGGATAGTCGAAGACTTCGGCCTGGTAGTAGCTGCGGTTCAGCTCACGGACGAACTGGTCACCATCGAGCAGCAGTGCCTTCGTACCCCGCTCGGCATAGACCACGGAGTAGCGACCGGACGGGGAGACGACGCTCCGGTCGAAGGAAAACCCATGGATGATCGGGGCAGGCCGCTCCACGCCGTCAGGACCCCATCGGCGACCGCCGCCCACCGCATCGACCAGATCATCGCCGTCCCACGCCAGCGACTCCGCCTCGGCCGTCACCTTCAGAACGATCACGAGTCCCCCGCCCCCCATCTCATCCCCGAACGCACGATGGCGCCGGCCCGAAGGCCCTCGGCCCCGGGCCAGCGCCAATCTACAGACCTCAGTCCGCCAGCGGCAGGTACACCCGGTTGCCGGCCGCCGCGAACTCCTTCGACTTCTGGGCCATGCCCTCCTCGATCTCCCGCTGGCTGCCGCCGTGTTCACGGCGGATGTCCTGCGAGATCTTCATCGAGCAGAACTTCGGTCCGCACATCGAGCAGAAGTGGGCCGTCTTGGCCGGCTCCGCCGGGAGCGTCTCGTCGTGGAAGGCGCGGGCCGTGTCGGGGTCGAGGGCCAGGTTGAACTGGTCCTCCCAGCGGAACTCGAAGCGCGCGTCGGAGAGGGCGTCGTCCCAGTCCTGCGCGCCGGGGTGGCCCTTGGCGAGGTCGGCGGCGTGGGCGGCGATCTTGTAGGTGATGACGCCGGTCTTGACGTCGTCGCGGTTGGGCAGGCCGAGGTGCTCCTTCGGCGTGACGTAGCAGAGCATCGCCGTCCCCCACCAGGCGATCATCGCGGCGCCGATCCCGGAGGTGATGTGGTCGTACGCGGGCGCGACGTCGGTGGTCAGCGGGCCGAGCGTGTAGAACGGCGCCTCCTCGCAGATCTCCTGCTGAAGGTCGATGTTCTCCTTGATCTTGTGCATCGGGACATGCCCCGGGCCCTCGATCATCGTCTGTACGTCGTGGCGCTTGGCGATCCGGTTGAGTTCCCCGAGCGTGCGCAGCTCCGCGAACTGCGCCTCGTCGTTGGCGTCCGCGATCGAGCCGGGCCGCAGCCCGTCGCCCAGCGAGTACGTGACGTCGTACGCGGCGAGGATCTCGCAGAGTTCCTCGAAGTTCTCGTACAGGAACGACTCCTTGTGGTGCGCGAGGCACCAGGCCGCCATGATCGAGCCGCCGCGCGAGACGATGCCGGTCTTGCGGTTCGCGGTGAGCGGGACGAACGGCAGCCGCACGCCCGCGTGGACCGTCATGTAGTCCACGCCCTGCTCGGCCTGTTCGATCACCGTGTCCTTGTAGATCTCCCAGGTCAGCTCCTCGGCCCGGCCGTCGACCTTCTCCAGGGCCTGGTAGAGCGGCACCGTGCCGATGGGGACGGGGGAGTTGCGCAGCACCCACTCCCGGGTGGTGTGGATGTTGCGGCCGGTCGAGAGGTCCATGACCGTGTCAGCGCCCCAGCGGGTCGCCCAGGTCATCTTCTCGACCTCCTCCTCGATGGAGGACGTCACCGCCGAGTTCCCGATGTTCGCGTTGACCTTCACCAGAAACCGCTTGCCGATGATCATCGGCTCGATCTCGGGGTGGTTGACGTTGGCCGGCAGGACGGCCCGCCCCGCCGCGATCTCCTCGCGGACGACCTCGGGGTCGACGTTCTCCCGGATGGCCACGTACTCCATCTCCGGCGTGACCTCGCCCCGGCGCGCGTACGCCAGTTGCGTCACCGCACGCCCGTCCCGGCTGCGGCGCGGCAGCCGCGGGCGGCCCGGGAAGACCGCGTCCAGGTTCCGCAGGCCGCCGCGCGGCGAGGTGTGCTTGATCCCGTCGTCCTCGGGGCGGACCGGACGGCCCGCGTACTCCTCGGTGTCGCCCCGGGCGACGATCCAGTTCTCCCGCAGGGGGGACAGGCCCCGGCGGACGTCCGTCTGCTCGGACGGGTCGGTGTACGGGCCCGAGGTGTCGTACAGGGTGACCGACTGCCCGTTGGTCAGGTGCACCTGACGGACCGGCACCCGCAGATCGGGGCGCGAGCCCTCGACGTACGCCTTGTGCCAGCCGATGGACTTCCCGGCCTCCTGGTCAGCCGCGTCCGTGCTGGTCGCGTTCTGCGTGGAGGCAGGCGTGCGTGCGTCCTTGATGGTCATGAGACCTACTCCCTACGCCGGCATTACCCGGTAACAGGTTCAGCGGTCGACGCAGCCGCTTCCGTCTGCCGGTGTTTCATGTGAAACATCACTCGAACCCGGTGACGTTTCACGTGAAACACCGCGAAGACGAAGGTCAGCGCCCTCTCAGCCCGGTGCTCCGAGCTCCCGCGTGTGCAAAGGTGCCTCCACGCTAGCGGTATTTGTGGCGCGGTGAACAGTGGGCCTCTGCCGTTCTTGCGATGATCGGTCGGTGACCACGACACCCCGCTCCCCGTTCCCCCCGCCTCCCGAGCCGTCCCGGGACGGGTACGGGGGTGAGGGCGCGGGTCCTGCCGACGGCTCCGCGTCGGGGCCGGGCCCCACGCAGGGACCCGGTCCCGCGCCGGGTGAGGGCGACGGCGTTCCCGGACGCGGCCCCGCGCCCTCCGGCAACCGCCCCGGCAACCGGCTCGGCTCACTCCAGCGCCGGGGCGCGGCCCCCAGGCCGCCGGACTTCCGGCGTACGGGGGAGCAGGGCCCCGGCACCAACCCGCCCGCCCCGCCCCAGGGTTACGGCTACGGCGTCGGCCCGAACCCGGTCCCCGAGGACACGGGGCCCACGCCGCAGGTGAGGCGCCCGGGGTACGAGAGCGGTCCGGTGCCGAGGGTGCCGACGCACGACAGCGGGCCCGTGCCGCAGGTGGGCGGGCCCGGTCCTCGTATGTCCCCGTACGACAGCGGGCCCCAGCCTCGGGTGGGCGGGCCCGGCCCTCATGCGGCCCCGCACGACAGCGGCCCTCTGCCCCAAGTGCCGCCGCACCACAGCGGGCCCGTGCCGCAGATGTCCGCGCACGACAGCGGGCCTGTCCCCCGCGTTCCCGGGCACGAGGGCCACGCCCACCAGGGCGGGCAGCACAGCACGGGGCCCGGCTCCGACGAGCACTCCCACGGCGGCCCTCCCGATGCCGGGCACGGCGGGGGGCACGGTGACACGCACGGCGGCGGGCACGGCGGGGGGCACTCGCACAGTCACAGCCATGGCCCCGCCGCCCCCGTCTCCCGGCACCTCCGCAAGGTCATCGGCGCGATCCTGATCCCCTTCGCGGCGGCCGTGGTCGTGGGGCTCGCGGTGCTGTGGCCCGGTGGCGCTCCGCCGCACGAGCGGACCGGGGTCGGGTTCGACCGGCAGACGCAGCAGGCGACGGTCACGAAGGTCGAGAAGCTGAGCTGCGCGTCGGTCAACGCGTCGGGGGTGCCGCCGACCGGTGACACCTCGACCGCCGAGGGGTCATCGGCGGTGCAGCAGGCGGGCGGGACCTGCAAGCGGGCGACGATCCGGGTGGACACGGGCAGCGACAAGGGCCGTACGTTCGCGGAGATCATCCAGCCCGACCAGTCGCGGCAGCTGAAGCAGGGTCAGAAGGTCGTCGTCGCGTACGAGCCGTCCGCGCCGAAGGACCTCCAGTACTCCGTCGCGGACATCAACCGGCGCTTCCCGATGGCGCTGCTCGCCGGGATCTTCGCCATCGCGGTCGTGGTCGTCGGACGGCTGCGGGGCGTCATGGCGCTGGTCGCGCTGGCGATCAGCTTCATGATCCTGAACCTCTTCATCCTGCCGGCGATCCTCCAGGGCTCGAACCCGCTGGTCGTGGCGGTGGTGGGGGCCAGCGCGATCATGCTGATCGCCCTCTATCTGTGCCACGGCCTCTCGGCACGGACCTCCGTCGCCGTGCTCGGCACGCTGATCTCGCTGCTGCTGATCGGCGTCCTCGGCTCGCTGTTCAACAGCTGGGCCGCGCTCACGGGCAACACGGACGACAACACCGGCCTCATCCACGGCCTGTACCCGTCGATCGACATGAGCGGCCTGCTCCTCGCGGGCATCATCATCGGCTCGCTGGGTGTCCTGGACGACGTGACGGTCACGCAGACGTCGGCGGTCTGGGAACTCCACGAGGCGAACCCCGCGATGGGCTGGCGCGGCCTGTACCGGGCGGGCATCCGCATCGGCCGCGACCACATCGCCTCGGTCGTCAACACCCTCGTCCTCGCGTACGCGGGCGCCGCCCTCCCCCTGCTGCTCCTCTTCTCCATCGCCGACAGCGGCGTCGGCACGGTGGCCAACAGCGAACTGGTGGCGGAGGAGATCGTCCGCACCCTGGTCGGCTCGATCGGCCTGGTCGCCTCGGTCCCGGTCACCACGGCCCTGGCGGCCCTGGTCGTCTCGGCGGACCGCCCGGACGCGAAGACGCCCGCGGCGGCGGCACCGCACAGCGCGTCTCCCGCACCGGCGAAGGGGGGCCGGCGCCGCCGCAAGCACTGACGGCGCTCTGCCGGGGGGCGGACGGGGGCGTCCACCGCTCGCTCCCCCTCAGCAGCAGAACCGTTCCTGCAACGCGGCCGGAAGCGCTGAAGCGTTTCCCCCACCCCTTCGCGCGGCCACCCTCACCCCGCGCTCTCCTCCGCCAGGATCCGCCCCAGCGCCTCGTCCAGATGCGCGTCGAAGTCCGCGAACGCCCCCTCCTGGCCCAGCGGGACCACCCGGTCCGTGCGGTCGAGGAAGGCGATCAGGGGGGCCGCCGAGGAGCGGAAGACGGCCTGGTCGGCGCCCACCTGGAGGCGGATGAGGACCTCGCCGGGGGACTCGGGGTCCGTGGGGGCGACCCGGACGTCGCCCTCGCCGCAGGGGCGCCCCACGCCGTCGACGAGGAGGTCGCGGCCGAACGTCCAGGTCACCGGCGCGTCCCCGGGGAGATGGAAGGTGAGCCGGACGGCGTACGGGTCGTCCGGCTCGTACGCCAGCTCCACCGGGATCCGGAAGGAGAGCTCCTCGGAGACGAGGAAACTCATCATGACCTCTGCCTGAACTGTCTGTACGGACTCGCGCATCGCCTTACCCCGTCTGTGCCGTCGACTGGCCGGGAATGTACCTATGACTCCAACGCATCTTGCTGAACGTGCACACGGCGTCACAAGCAGTAATTTTTCAGATGCTGATAGAGAGCGCGAGCGCCCCCACCGCACGCCCGACCTCACGCTCCAGCAGCCGCACGGCGGGCAGCAGCCGATCGGCCTGCCGCACCGGCAGAGACAGCGCGACGGTCGAGGCGGTCGCCCCCACGGTGATCGGCAGGGCCGCGCAGACCGTCCCCAGCAGATACTCCTGACGCTCGGTCACCGCCTCGCGCCGCGCCCCGGAGAGCCGGCGCAGCAGACTGTGGCTGTCGCGGACGGTGTACGGCGTGAGGGCGCTCGCGGGATACCGGTCGAGATGATCGCGCCTGGCCCCGTCGTCGAGCTGCGCCAGCAGGCACTTCCCGATCGCGTGCGCGTGCCCGGTCTCCCGGAAGTCGGCCCACTGCTCGACCGCGGGCGACTCCGGCGTGTCGGCGACGTACAGCGTCTCGATCTCGCCGTCGCGGTACACGGCGTAGTAGACGGGCGCCCCGACGGCGTCCCGCCACTGCGCGAGCGTGTCGACGACTGTGCTGCGACGTTTCTGCGCGGCCCCAGCGGAGGCCAGCCGCTCGGCCGCCTCGCCGAGGAAGAACAGGCCCTTGTCGCGCCGTAGATAGCCCTCGTGGACGAGGGTGCGCAGCAGGTGGTAGGCGGTGGGGAGGGCGAGGCCCGTCTCCCGGGCGAGCTGCTTGGCGGGAGCGCCGTACGCGTGTCCCGCGACGCTCTCCAGGAGGCGCATCGCGCGCTGGACCGAGCCGATGAGGGTGGCCGTGGAGTGCGGCTGGGCGGGGACGGCCGCGGGGGCGGCCCGTTGTCCCGGCGGGCGGGCGGGGGGTGCGCCCGGTTCCGCGGGGGAGGTGTCAGCCGTCGCCAAGGGGCACTCCCGGAGCGCGAGGGGTCGTCCGTGCGGGCTCGTCCCCGCGTCGGATTCCGGACTCTAACGGCCCGTACGGCCGCGCCGCCGCGCTGCGCGGGAAACTTCCCCCGCCCGAGGGAACCGGGGTCCCCTGTTACCGGTCTCCCGCGTCACCAGTCGGAGCGGGAGGAGGAGCCGGCCGTGAACTTCCGTACGACGTAGACCAGTCCGCCGACGAGCGCGACGAACACCAGCACCTTGAACAGCAGGCCGATCACGAAGCCGACGACGCTGGCTATCAGGCCGCCGAACACGACGATGGCGATGACCGGCACCGCCACCCACTTCACCCACCACGGCAGTCCCGCGAAGATCTCTCGCATCGCCCTTGTCCTCATCTGTGCGCCGGCCGGCGGCCCTTTCGGCCACCGGCCCTTCTCGGATGTCCTGCTTCGATGCTAGGTCCCCGCGGGGGCCGGGCGGGGGCTTCGCACCCCTTGTCCTCCCCTGACCCGTCCCCTAGGGGAGGGCGGGGTTCCGGCTCAGCCTTGCGGTGGGGTTCGGCGTTCCGGAGGCGTTCAGCGTTCCGGAGGAGAGAACACGACCAGCACCCTCAGGTCCTCGCTGATGTGGTGGAACTTGTGGGCGACCCCGGCGGGCACGTAGACGACGCTGCCGCGCGCCACCTCGGTCGTCTCCATGCCGACGGTGATCGACGCGCGCCCGCTGACCACGAAGTAGACCTCGTCCTGGTTGTGCGGGTTCTGTGGATCGTGGGTGCCCGCGTCGAGCGCGTACAGACCGACCGACATGTTCCGCTCGCGCAAGAACTGCAGGTAGGCGCCGTCGTTGGCGGCTCGTTCCGCCTCCAGTTCGTCCAGCCGGAATGCCTTCATCGCCCTCGTCCCGCTCATGGCCCGGTTAGGCCGTCGATCTCTCTGGAACGATCAGACACATGAAGATTTTCGTAGTCAAGACGATCGCCAACGCGGGCGCCCTGGCGGTCGCCGTCTGGCTGCTGGACAAGATCACCCTGACCGGTGACAGCAACGGCAAGAAGATCGGCACCCTGCTGCTCGTCGCCCTGCTGTTCGGGCTCGTGAACTTCCTGGTCAAGCCGGTCGTGAAGGTGCTGACCTTCCCGCTGTTCATCCTCACGCTCGGCCTGATCACGCTGGTCGTCAACGCGCTGATGCTGCTGCTGACGTCGTGGCTGGCCGACAAGCTCGACCTCAGCTTCCACGTGGAGGGCTTCTGGACGGCCGTCCTGGGCGGCCTGATCATCTCCGTCGTCTCCTGGGCGCTGAACCTCGCCCTGCCCGACGGGGACTGAGCGCCCATGGCCTACCGCGTCTGCTTCGTCTGCACCGGCAACATCTGCCGTTCCCCGATGGCCGAATCGGTGTTCCGCGCGCGCGTGGCGGACGCCGGTCTGGCGGGCCGCGTCGAGGTCGACAGCGCCGGTACGGACGCCTGGCACGAGGGCGAGCACGCCGACCCGCGCACGGTCGCGGTCCTGCGGGAGCACGGATACGGCACGGCCCACACGGCCCGCCGCTTCGAACGCGCCTGGTTCGCGAACCTCGACCTGGTGATCGCCCTCGACGCCGGCCACCTCAAGGCCCTGCGCCGCCTCGCGCCGACGCCGCAGGACGCCGCGAAGGTCCGCCTCCTGCGCTCGTACGACAGCGCCGCGACCGGGTCCGACCTCGACGTCCCCGACCCCTACTACGGGGGCCGTGCGGGCTTCGAGGCGTGCCTTGAGATGGTGGAGGCGGCGAGCGAAGGGCTGCTCGCCGCGGTGCGGGAGGACGTGGAGGGACGGACGACATGAGCGACACCGAGATGGGCGAGGGCACCCGTGCCGTGCGGGCCGGGCTGCCCGAACCCGTCAAGTACGAGCCCGCCCTGCCCGGGCCCGTCTTCGCCGCGCACTACCACCTCCCCGGTGAGCCGACGGGCCCGTACACCTACGGCCGGGACGAGAACCCCACCTGGACGCTCCTGGAGCGCGCCGTGGCCGAGCTGGAGGCGCCCGGGGAGGAGGACGGCGTGGAGACGCTGGCGTTCGCCTCCGGGATGGCGGCGATCTCAGCCGTCCTCTTCTCCCAGCTCCGCTCCGGCGACACGGTGGTCCTCCCGGACGACGGCTACCAGGCGCTGCCGCTGGTGCGTGCCCAGCTGGAGGCGTACGGCATCGAGGTGCGCACCGCGCCGACCGGCGAGGACGCGCAGCTCGCGGTGCTGGACGGCGCGAAGCTGCTGTGGATCGAGACGCCGTCCAACCCGGAGCTGGACGTGTGCGACGTCCGGAGGCTCGCCGATGCGGCGCACGCGCGCGGCGCCCTGGTCGCCGTCGACAACACGCTCGCCACCCCCCTCGGCCAGCGCCCGCTGGAGCTCGGCGCCGACTTCTCCGTCGCGAGCGGCACGAAACAGCTCAGCGGGCACGGTGACGTGCTCCTCGGGTACGTCACCGGCCGCGCCGGGGAGGCCATGGCGGCCGTACGGCGCTGGCGCAAGATCGTCGGCGCGATCCCGGGGCCGATGGAGGCGTGGCTCGGGCACCGCTCGCTCGCGACGCTGGCCCTGCGGGTGGACCGGCAGAGCGCGACCGCGCTGGCCGTGGCGCGGGCGCTGAAGGACCGGCCCGAGGTGGTCGCGGTGCGCTATCCGGGGCTGCCCGAGGACCCCTCGCACGAGGTCGCCGCCCGGCAGATGCGCCGCTACGGCTGCGTCGTGTCCTTCACCCTCGCCTCCCGCGCCCACGCGGAACGGTTCCTGGAGTCGCTGCGGCTCGTGGACGACGCGACGAGCTTCGGCGGGGTGCGCTCCACCGCCGAACGCCGTGGCCGCTGGGGCGGCGACGCGGTCCCGGACGGCTTCGTACGGCTCTCCGTCGGCACGGAGGACACGGAGGACCTGGTCGCGGACGTGCTGCGGGCGCTGGGGGAGTCGGAGGGCTGAGGGCCGCACGACGGCTGGGGGTCTGGGGGCCTGGGGGTCTGGAGAACCTCCCCGTCGTCGAGGTTCACGAGTCGCTGCCCCTGGTCTCCCGCTACTGGGCCTCCGTGTTCGACTCGCTTCCGGCCGCCTCCGGCACGGTGGTCGTCCCCGATCTGCGGGCGCACGAGCGGTTGCTGAGGGCGGCAGCGGCGTGGGACTGATGCGTCAAGCGTGGCGATGATGTTTCACGTGAAACCGAGCCCGACCCCGGGGTGCGATGTTTCACGTGGAACCAAGCGGGCCACATTCCTCCCATGACCGTCCGACCCGTGGTCAAACGCACCGCACGCGCCGTTCTGCTGGACGGTGACGACCTGATCCTGATCAAGCGCACCAAACCCGGCATCGACCCCTACTGGGTCACCCCCGGCGGGGGTGTCGAGCCCGAGGACGAGACCGTCGTGGACGCCCTGCACCGCGAGGTGTACGAGGAACTCGGCGCGAAGATCGCCGATGTGGTCCCCTGTTTCGTCGACACCGTCGAGCACATCGGCGAGGACGGCGGCGCGACCGGCGTGAAGGTGCAGCACTTCTTCGTCTGCCATCTGGAGTCGATGGACCCCGGTCTGCGGCACGGCCCCGAGGTCGACGAGCCGATCGGCGACTACGAGATCGTCCGGGTGCCCTTCACCCGCGTCGGGATCGCCTCCGTCCACCTCGTCCCGCTGTCGCTGCGGCACTATCTGGACGGCAACATCGAGGGCGTGCGCGCGATGCACGCCCCCGATCTCGGCTGACGGAACCCCTACCCGGCGGCGACCAGTTCCGCGACGGAGTCGTGCCGTATCCGTTCCTTCGGGATGCCCGCGCCGCGCAGTGCGTCCACGCCGCTGCGGATCATGCCGACCGGGCCCGAGAGGTAGGCGTCGTACTGGTCCCAGGGGCCGAACGTGCGGATGGCGTCGGGGAGTTGGAGCAGGCCGTGCTTGTCGACCACCGGGCGGACCTCCAGCCAGGAGTGGGACTGCTGGAGCCTGAGCATCGTGTCGATGTCGTAGAGGTCGTGGTCGGTGCGGGCGCCGTAGAAGACCTCCATCCGGCGCCGGGTGCCGTGTTCGGCGACGTCCTCGACGAGGGCCTTGATCGGGGCGATGCCGGTGCCGCCGCCGAGGCAGAGCAGGCCGCTGTCACGGGTGTGGTCGACCGTCATCGTCCCGGCGGGCGGGCCCAGCCGGATCACGTCGCCGGGCTGGGCGCGGTGCACGAGCGCGTTGGAGACCCAGCCGGCGGGGACCGCCTTCACGTGGAACGAGAGCAGGCCGTCGGAGCGGGGGGCCGAGGCGAAGGAGTAGTGCCGCCAGATCCTCGGCCACCAAGGGGTCTCCAGGCTCGCGTACTGGCCGGCCAGGAAGGGGTACGGCTGGTTGGGGCGGACCGTGATGACCGCGATGTCCTGCGTCCGCAGCTCGTGCGAGACGACCTCCGCCTGCCACCAGGCCGGGGCGCGGAGTTCGTCCACGGCCGCCGCGTCGATCATCACCTGGGAGATCGTCGTGTACGTCCGTACCCACGCCGCTTCCGTCTCCGGGTTCCACACGGACTCGGCGTACTTGGCGAGCGCCTCGATCAGGCACTCCCCGACCGCCGGGTAGTGCTCCGGCCGCGTCCCGTACTTCCGGTGTCCCCGGCCCAGGTTCTGGAGGTACTCCACTAGTACCGGCGTGTTGTCGACGTGCTCGGCCGCCGTCAGCAGCGCCTTGAGCAGCCGGTCCCGCTGCGCGTCCATCGCGGGCGGGAACAAGGACCGCAGGTCGGGGTGGCGGACGAAGAGAAGCGCGTAGAAGTACGAGGTCACCTTGTCGGAGACGTCCCCGATGGCGGCCATCGTCCGCCGGACCAGCACAGCATCGGGCGACCCCTCCGGGGCGGGTTCCACCGAGGCCAGGCTCTCGGGCCCGAACGCCCGGAACGGCTCCGGGGCCGCCTCGGGTGACTCGTCCTGAAGGGTGTCCGGATGAGAGGGCCGAGGAAAGTCGACGGCGGGCCGGAAGGCGTCCGGCACGTACGCCCCGGCGGGTTCGGCCCCGCCCTCGGACGCGTCCGGCGTATTCACCCGAAGCGACTCGGCCTCAGCCTGCGGCACGCCATGGGCCAACGCCCGGACGGACTCGGAGCCGGGCTCGGGCCGGGACGCTTCATCGCCGAACGACCGCGCAGCCTCGGGGCCGGGCTGAGTTCGAGACGCCTCGTGAGACGACACCCGGCCGGCCTCAGGGCCGGGGACGGAGCGGGTTGCTTCGCGGGGCAACGGCCCGGCAGCTTCAGGGCCGGGCTCGGGGTGCGGTGTCTCGTGAGGGAGTGGCTGGGCGGCTTCGGAGCCCGAAGCGGAGGCGGGCTCAGGGTGGGCGGCCTCGTAGGGGAACGACCGGGCGGCTTCGGGGCCTGGCTCGGGACGGGCGGCCTCGTGCGACAAGGGTCGGGAGTGCTCGGGGGCCGACTCGGCTTCGGAGTA
Organism: Streptomyces niveiscabiei; assembly: GCF_033794345.1. Lineage (NCBI taxonomy): Bacteria > Bacillati > Actinomycetota > Actinomycetes > Kitasatosporales > Streptomycetaceae > Streptomyces > Streptomyces niveiscabiei. The sequence continues at coordinate 66,291 of NZ_JARAYJ010000029.1, read as the reverse complement.
CGGCAGTTCCTGGATGAACGGCCGGAAGAACTCCGGGTCCGAGCCGAGGTCGGAGTCGGGCTCGGCCTCGGGCCGGTGCGCCTCTTCGGCGAACGACCGGAAGGACCCGGGCTCGGGGTGCGGCGCGGCCAATGGGTTCTCGGCCCGGCGCTGCTGCTCACCCCCGTACTGCTCGGCGCGGTGCTGTTCCGCGGCCCGGTGCTGTTCGACCTGGTGCTGTTCGGGCCGCTGCTGTTCCTCGGCCCAGAGCTGTTCGGCCCGCTGCTGCTCCTCAGCCCGGTGCTGTTCCTCGGGCGGTGCTGTCGGACGGGCGGCATCGGAGGGCCATGGTTCGCTCGGCGCCGTGCGCTGGGCCGGTACCTGGGGGGCCTCGGGGGCGGCGAACGTGTCGGTGGAGGGGCGGGACGCGGACACCAGCGGGGGTACCGCCGTCGCGGGCGCCGGTATGAGCTTGGGAAGCACGGTGGTCGCGGGATCGGCGGGGCCTGGAGCCGGGGGCGCGGTTATTCGGGCACCGAAGTCGGGCCGGCCGGTGTCGGGCCGGGCGGCATCGGGCCGGGCGGCATCGGAGCGAGGGTCACCAGAACGGCCCGCGCCAAGCGGCAGACCGTCACCAGAACCCGCCGCCCCAGGAACCCCCGCACCGAACGCCGCTCCCCCCGCAGCAGCCGTCCCCCTGCCCACCGGGCGGAGTCCGGCCAAGCGGCGGCCTTCCGTGGCCTGCGGTTCCGTGCCTCGTTGCTCGGGGCCCTGCGGGTCGGTGCCGGTACCCGCTGTCGGCTGCTTGCGCGGCTTGAACCAGCCGTCTCCGCCGCCGGACGTGCCGTTGTCGGCCGACGTGGTGGCCGGAGCGTCCATGGTGTGCCTCGCCTCGAACATCTTTCGGTCGGTCCGCACTCCCTGCCTCGGGAAGTGCCTGCTCCCCCTGCAAACGGCCTTGCCTACCTGTTCGGTTCCGCAGCCGCTTCGCCCACAGCGCAGCATCCCACCCCCACCCGGATGCCCTGTCCGTATCACCGCGAATGCGGGTCCTCGATCTCTCCGTCCCGTTAGGCTGCTGCGTCGCCTCATCTCAGTCGCAATCGGAGTCGACCATACCGGGCGCAGTGGACCACACAAGCCCCGCCTTCCCCTCACCAGGGTCTTACCCAGGGGCGATTCGCCGTTTCACTCAACTACCGGGCGCGGCCCGCCAATTCGTAGACATCCCCCAGATCCCTCCCTCCGCCTGCAACGCGATTCCGCCGACCTACGGCCCTTCACCCACCGATGTTTCACGTGAAACGTCCTCTTCGTTTGCTGGTTTCACGTGAAACATGAAGTCTCCCCCCTGATCGCCGGGCATGTTCCCCTGGCATGGCCAAAACCGCGTATGTCTCCACGGAAACAGGTGGACGCCGGACCCACCGGTCGGACAGCCTGACCTGCGTGTCGACTCCTTCCCCCACCGCTCTCCCCATCCGCCGTCTGACGCGCAGTGACCTCCTCGCGTGCGCGGACTTGTCCGAGGACCGGGGGTGGCCACGCGAGGAGCACAAGTGGGGCCTCCTCCTCACCGCCGGGAAGGGCTACGGCATCGACGACCCCGCCGGCGGCCTGATCACCGCGTGCGTAGTGACCGAGTACGGCCCCCAGGAGCGCCCCGATCTCGCGGCGATCGGCATGGTCCTGGTCGCCGAACGGCATGCCCGCCAGGGCGTGGGCCGCAGGCTGATGCGGCATGTGCTCGCGGAGCACGCCCCCACCCCGCTGACCCTGCACGCGACGCCGAACGGCCGCCCGCTGTACGAGGAACTGGGCTTCAAGGCGACCGGCCGGGCCGAGATGCTGGTCGGCCGTTTCACCCCGACGGGGCCGCCCCCCTCGGTGGCGACCAGGGCGGCGACGGCCGAGGACCTCGCGGAGATCCTGCGGCTGGACGAGGAGGTGTTCGGCGCGGACCGCACCCGCATGCTCGCCCGGCTGCCCGCGTTCGCCGATCAGTTGAGGGTCGCGGTGACCGACGGCCGGATCGTGGGGTACGCGGGCGCCTGGCCCAACATGGACACCCACGTCGTGGGCCCGCTCGTCGCCCGCGACACGGAGACCGCCAAGTCCCTCGTCGCCTCCCTCGCGGCCCACACGGACCGCCGGCTGCGCACGGACATCGACGTACGGCACGAGGAGCTGCTGGGCTGGCTGAAGGCGCAGGGCCTGGAGTCGGTCGCCTTCAACTCCGTGATGACGTACGGCATCCCGGGCCTCCCCGGCGACTGGACCAGGCGGTTCGCTCCGCTGACGGTGGCGGCGGGCTGACGGCAGCCGCGAGGTGATACGCCGATGCCGGTCCCTCTGACAACAGGGGGACCGGCATCGGTGGTTCAGCGCTGGACGACGGTCTCCTGACGCGCCGTGACCCCGGAGCCGGCGACCACCGCACTCGGGCTGCCCGCACGGCGTTCCAGCGCCGCCGACAGGACCGCGAGCAGGAGCGCGGACCCGGCGAGGGCGGCGCCGACCCAGTTCGGCGAGGTGTAGCCGTGGCCCGCGTCGATGACGAGGCCGCCGAGCCAGGCCGCGAGCGCGTTGCCGAGGTTGAAGGCGCCGATGTTGACGGCCGAGGCGAGCGTCGGGGCGCCGTGGGCCTGGTCCAGGACGCGCTTCTGGAGCGGCGGCACGGTCGCGAAGCCCAGGGCGCCGATCAGGGCGATCGTGACGGCCGCGAGCGCCTTGTGGTGGGCGGTGAGGGTGAAGAGGGCCAGGACGACCGCCAGGGCGCCCAGGGAGACGTACAGCATCGGCATGAGCGCGCGGTCGGCGTACCGGCCGCCGACGAGGTTGCCCGCGACCATGCCGAGGCCGAAGAGGACCAGGAGCCAGGTGACCGAGCTGTCGGCGAAGCCGGTGACGTGGGTGGCCATCGGGGCGACGTAGGTGATCGCCGCGAAGACGCCGCCGAAGCCGAGGACGGTCATCGCCATGGCCAGCAGGACCTGGGCGTTCCGGAACACGGCGAGTTCGTGCCGCAGCCGCACCCCCTGCGGCCTGGGCAGGTCGGGGACGAGCCGGGCGACCCCGGCGAGGCCGACCACGCCCAGCGCGGCGACGAGGGCGAAGGTGACGCGCCAGCTGACGTGCTGCCCGACGAGCGTGCCGAGGGGGACGCCGACGACGTTGGCGACGGTCAGGCCGGTGAACATCATCGCGATGGCGCCGGCCTTCTTGTCCGGGGCGACCAGGTCGGCCGCGACGACCGCGCCGATGCCGAAGAAGGCGCCGTGCGCGAGGGAGGCGACGACGCGGCCGATCAGCATCACGGAGAAGACGGGGGCCACGGCGGAGAGCACGTTGCCCGCGATGAACAGCCCCATCAGCAGCATCAGCATCCGCTTGCGCGAGATCTTCGTGCCGAGCGCGGTCATCAGCGGGGCGCCGATCATCACGCCGAGGGCGTAGCCGGTCACGAGGTAGCCCGCGGTGGGGATGGAGACCCCGTAGTCGGCGGCGACCTCGGGGAGCAGTCCCATGATCACGAACTCGGTCGTGCCGATGCCGAAGGCCCCGATCGCGAGAGCCAGGAGCGCCAGAGGCATGGAGGGTGACACCTTCCCGATCGATTGCAGAAGCGCTTTACCTCCATCGACATTAATTGCAGACGCGGGCTATATGCAAGCGCCGACTATCGCGGGGCTGGCCTATCCTGGTTCCCAGCCGCTCCCGGACGGAGGAGGACGCCCATGCCCGCGACGGACCCCGCGCTCACCGACCTCGCCCAGGGCTGGTGCGCCCTCTCGCTGCTGCACGGCAGGATCGAGGGCCACATCGAACGCGCCCTCCAGGCAGGGCACGACCTGAGCGTGCGCGAGTACTCCCTGCTGAACGTGCTCAGCCGCCAGCACGACGGCGACGGCGGCCACCTCCAGATGAAGCAGGTCGCCGACGCGGTCGTCCTCAGCCAGAGCGCCACGACCCGCCTCGTCACCCGCCTGGAGGACCGCGGCCTCCTGGAGCGCTACCTCTGCCCCACCGACCGCCGGGGCATCTACACGAACGTCACCGAGGCGGGCCGGAAACTGCTGGACGAGGCCCGGCCGACCAACGACCGGGCCCTGCGCGAGGCGCTCGACACGGCGGCCCTCGACCCGAAGCTGGCCCCGTTCGTCCAGGTCGTCGAGCGGGCGTCGGCCTCCGCGTGACCCGACGCGCTTAGGCTTCCGGCCATGGAAGATCTTGAGACGGCCGACCTGGCCATCCGCGGCGCCGAGCCCGACGACCTGTCCGCGATCGTCGCCCTCCTCGCGGACGATCCGCTGGGCGCGCAACGGGAATCGCCCGACGACCTCACGCCGTATCGCGCCGCCTTCGAACGGCTCGACAAGGACCCGAACCAGCGCCTCGTCGTCGCCGTACGCGGCGGCGAGGTCGTCGGGACGCTCCAGCTCACGATCGTTCCGGGGCTCTCCCGGAAGGGCAGCACGCGGTCGATCATCGAGGCGGTGCGGATACGGGCCGACGAGCGGGGCGGCGGGCTGGGGACGCGGTTCATCGAGTGGGCGGTGGAGGAGTCACGGCGGGCGGGCTGCCAGTTGGTGCAGCTGACGTCGGACGCGAGCCGGGTCGACGCGCACCGGTTCTACCAGCGGCTGGGGTTCGAGGCGTCGCATGTGGGGTTCAAGCGGGTGCTGTAGACGTTTCACGTGAAACACGCCGCCCTCCACGTTTCACGTGAAACACATCGCGCCTCACGTTTCACGTGAAACGCACCTCAGCGCATGTTTCACGTGAAACACGCCTCAGCCGATCCCCCTCCACCCCTCCGGGTCCACCCCGCCCGGCACCGCCGCGTCGTCGTCGTACGGCTGCCGTGTGAACACGAACGAGCCGAGGTCCAGGTGGCTCAGCGAGCCGTCCGGGTGGCGCACCGGGGTCAGGCGTTCACCGGCGTAGTAGCCCTCCAGGCCGGTCCAGGTGCCGTCGGCGGCGGGCTCGAAGCGGGAGTGCCGACCGGCGCGCCTCAGGGGCTCCAGAGACAGCAGGCCGTCCGCGGTCCAGCGCAGCCCGAACGCGTGGGTCCCCCAGTACCACTGGCCGACCAGCTCCAGCGTGCCCGGATCGACGGCCGTGAGGGGCTTCCAGGGCTCGGGGATACGGGGTTCGGCCTCGGCGACGATCCGGACGAGATCGGCGCCCAGAGAGGCCAGCAGGGGCCCTGAGGTGCAGTTGGCGAGGGCGACCGCGGCGACGTCGTCGGCCACGGCGATCGTCAGGTTGGCGAGGAACCCCGGCAGGGAGCCGGAGTGCCCCACGAGGGCGCGGCCGTCCTGGTGCTGGACCTGGAGCCCGAGCCCGTACCCGGCGCCGACGGCGAGGTCCTCGGCCTCGGACGGCGCGGCGGGGGCCCGCATCTCGCGTACCGTCGCGGCGCTCAGGACCCTGTCGTCGCCGTCCGTCAGGAACACGGCGAACCTCGCCAGGTCCCGTGTCGTCGACCAGAGCTGTCCCGCCGGGGCCATCCGGCCGAGGTCCTCCACGGGCTCGGGGAGCATCGCGTCGGCCCAGGGATGCACCGCCCAGCCACCGGCGTACGGCATCTCGGGGCGAGCGCCCGTGCGGGTGAGGTCCAGGGGTTCGAGCACTTCACGCCGGAGTACCTCCTCCCACGGGGCCCCGCGCACCTCCTCGACTAGGGCGCCGAGGAGGGTGTAGCCGGGGTTGGAGTAGTGGAAGCGGCGCCCGCCCGGGTGCGGGGTGGGCCGCTCGCCCAGCACGTCGGCGAGTTCGGGCCGCAGCGCCCCAGGCGTCCGCTCCCACCAGGGGCCCGGCGACTCCGCCGCGAGCCCGCCGGTGTGCGCGAGCAGTTCGGCGACGGTCACCTCCCCCACCCCGGTCCCGGCGAGGTGCTTCTCCAGCGGGTCCCCGAGGTCGATCAGCCCCTCGTCGCGCAGCCGCATCACGAGGACGGCCGTGAACGTCTTGGTGATCGACCCGATCCGGTACTGCACGTCCCCGTCCGGCCCGTGCCCGTCCACCGAGGTCCGGGACCCTTCCCACACGATCCGCCCGCCCCGCACCACGGCGGCGACGAGCGACGGCGCCCGCCCCTCCGCCTGGGCGACGGCGATCCGGTGCAGCAGCGCGCGGCGCGTACTCGGGAGCAGCTCTTCCTGAGGTGTCGTCATGCGCCCAGTCCACCCGCCCGCCGGGACCGCGTCGAATCCATTTCCCCGCCGGCTGTCACAGACCGGGAGGGTCCCCGGTCATAGCTGAGCCAGCACCTCACAGAGGAGAACACCATGAGCCGGACAGACACAGCACGCCCCGCCGCGCCGAAGTACGACGAGTTAGTCCCGTCGCGCTACGCGCTGAAGGTCGGCGACATCGACGTCCTGATGATCAGCGACGGCGTGCTGCCGATCTCCCCCGAGACGCTCGCCACCAACGCCACCGCCGCCGATCTGTCGGCCTGGCTCAGCGACATGTTCCTGTCCCCCGAGGTGATCGACTGGCCGCTGAACGTGGCCGTCGTGCGCAGCGGCGGCCGGACGATCCTCGTCGACTCCGGGCTCGGGACGGAGTTCCCGGGCTTCCCGCGCGCCGGCCAGCTGGCGACGCGCCTGGACGCCGCCGGCATCGACCCCGCGTCCGTGACCGACGTCGTCCTCACCCACCTGCACATGGACCACATCGGCGGACTCCTCGTCGAGGGCCTGCGCGGCCGGCTCCGTACGGACCTGCGGGTCCATCTCGCGTCCGCCGAGGCCGAGTTCTGGGCGGCGCCGGACTTCTCCCGCACGGTCATGCCGACCCCGGTCCCGGACGTGCTCCGCACGACCGCGTCGCGGTTCCTGGAGGTGTACCGGGGCCAGTTGCGGCCGTTCGAAACGGAGTACGAGGTGGCTCCGGGCGTCCTGATCCGCCGGACCGGCGGGCACACCCCCGGCCACAGCGTCGTGCGCCTGGAGTCCGGCGGCGAGCGGCTGACGTTCGCCGGGGACGCCGTGTTCCAGTGCGGGTTCGACAAACCGGACTGGCACAACGGCTTCGACCACGACCCCGAGCTCTCGGCCCGCGTCCGGACCGGCCTCCTGACCGAGCTGTCCGCGACCGGCGGCCAACTGGTCGCCTCCCACCTGCCGTTCCCGTCCGTCTGCCGCGTGGCGACCGCGGGGAACGCCTTCCGTTTCGTACCGGCCGTCTGGGACTACTGACCCCGGTCTCCAGCGGTGCGGGACCTCAGCGATGAGTTTCCCGCACCGCGCCGGTCCGTACGCGTGAGACCGACTCACGGGAGGCTTGCGCCATGCGGAAACTGATCTACGGCATGAACGTGTCCCTGGACGGCTACATCGCCGCGCCCGGCGACGACATCGGCTGGAGCGTGCCGAGCGACGAGCTGTTCCAGTTCTGGACCGAGCAGTTGCAGCAGACCGAGCTGACGCTGTACGGGCGCAAGCTGTGGCAGACGATGAGGCCCCACTGGCCGACCGCCGACCAGCACCCCGACGCCACCCCGGCGGAGATCGTGTACGCGCGCCGCTGGCGGGACATGGCGAAGGTGGTGTTCTCCTCGACCATCGACAAGGTCGACTGGAACACCCGCCTGGTCACCGGCGACGCGGTCGCCGAGATCACCCGGCTGCGGGCCGAGGACGGCGGCCCGATGGAGATCGGCGGCGCGACCCTCGCCGGCGCGGCCGTGCGGGCCGGGCTGGTCGACGAGTACGTCCTGGCCACCGCCCCGGTCCTGCTGGGCGGCGGCACCCCGTTCTTCACCGCCCTGGACGACTGGGTGAACCTGAACCTGGTGGAGACCCGGACGCTCCCCGGCGGCGTGATCCTGACGAGGTACGCGACGAGGCGCTAGGGCCCTTCTGATGGATCTCCGTGGGAGAAGGAGCGGCGTTCGGTGCGTGCTCTCGGGGTGCCGCGTGGAAGTCCTCGTAGCGGCGCTACGGGGGCTTTCGCGCGGTGCCGCGAGAGGGCGTGCCGGGCGTCGCGACGCCGCGGAGATCCATCAGAAGGGCCCTAGCGCCCGTCAGGTCTGGGCCATGTCCACGAAGCGGGAGTAGTGGCCCTGGAACGCGACCGTGATCGTGGCGGTCGGGCCGTTTCGGTGCTTGCCGACGATGATGTCGGCCTCGCCCGCGCGGGGGGACTCCTTCTCGTAGGCGTCCTCGCGGTGCAGCAGGATGACCATGTCGGCGTCCTGCTCGATGGAGCCGGATTCTCGCAGGTCGGAGACCATCGGCTTCTTGTCGGTGCGCTGTTCGGGGCCTCGGTTCAGCTGCGAGAGCGCGATGACCGGGACTTCCAGCTCCTTGGCGAGGAGCTTGAGGTTCCGGGACATGTCGGAGACCTCCTGCTGACGGCTCTCGGAGCGCCCCTTGCCGCCGGACTGCATCAGCTGGAGGTAGTCGATGATGACGAGCTTGATGTCGTTGCGCTGCTTGAGGCGACGGCACTTCGCGCGGATCTCCATCATCGAGAGGTTCGGCGAGTCGTCGATGTAGAGGGGCGCGGCGGAGACCTCGGGCATCCGGCGGGCGAGCCGCGTCCAGTCCTCGTCGGTCATCGTGCCGGAGCGCATGTGGTGCAGGGCGACCCGGGCCTCGGCGGACAGCAGGCGCATCGCGATCTCGTTGCGGCCCATTTCGAGGGAGAAGATGACGCTGGCGAGGTTGTTCTTGATCGACGCCGCGCGCGCGAAGTCCAGGGCGAGCGTCGACTTGCCCATGGCGGGGCGGGCCGCGATGACGATCATCTGACCGGGGTGCAGTCCGTTGGTGAGGGAGTCGAGGTCGGTGAACCCGGTCGGCACACCGGTCATCTCCCCGCTGCGCGACCCGATCGCCTCGATCTCGTCGAGCGCGCCCTCCATGATGTCGCCGAGCGGCAGGTAGTCCTCGCTGGTGCGCTGCTCGGTGACGGCGTAGATCTCGGCCTGCGCGCGGTTGACGATCTCGTCGACGTCGTCGTCGCCCGCGTACCCCATCTGCGTGATCCGCGTCCCCGCCTCGACCAGCCGGCGCAGCACCGCGCGCTCGTGCACGATCTCGGCGTAGTACTCGGCGTTCGCCGCGGTCGGGACGGTCTGGACGAGGGTGTGCAGGTACGAGGCCCCGCCCACCTTGTTGATCTCGCCGCGCTTGGTGAGCTCGGCGGCGATCGTGATGGGGTCGGCGGGCTCGCCCTTGGCGTAGACGTCGAGGATCGCCGAGTAGATCGTCTCGTGGGCCGGCTTGTAGAAGTCGTGGCCCTTGAGGATCTCGACGACGTCGGCGATGGCGTCCTTGGACAGGAGCATGCCGCCGAGGACGGACTGCTCGGCGTCGAGGTCCTGCGGCGGGACCCGCTCGAAGGCCGCGGCGCCGTCCCACTCGCCGTCCTCCCGGCCCCGGTCGTGCTGGTCGTCACGGCCCCGGCCGCCCCGGCCGCCTCCGCCGCCCTCGCCCCGGCGGCGCGTCGGGGGGAGACGATCGCTGGGGCCGCTGTCCGCCCACGGGTCGTCCAAGGGCTCGGAAATGCTCACCGAGCGACCTCCTCCCGTCCGCCGAGCGGACCTCGCCGTGCCCTCATTTCTACGGCACGGCACTGACAAATAAGAGGCCCGACTCCGGTTGTCGCGCGTCGGTTTTGCGGGGGTTTCCCCGGCCGACGGTCGGAGCGGGCGCCGGACCACGGTAGGCCCCTCAGCACCGTCAGCCAATCTGGTTATCCACAGGCCATGTGGACGACGGCCCCGATGCTGTGGACAACTCCCCGAAACCTGTGCACGAGTCGGTGGACAGTGCTGTGAACAAGCCCTCGACTTTTTCCACGCACCCCATCTGACCTGCACTTTCCCCGTCCACCGCCTGTGCAGAAGAAAAACTTCCCCAGTCGGCCCAAGATGACCTCGAACAGCGCACGAAAGGACACGGAGCGAGACGATCAGTAAGGACTCCACGCCGCTTGCGACACTTACCTGTGGACGATTAGATTGGTGTTCATGACATCGGCCCCCACGACCACCAAGGCCACCAGACGCCGGCACGACCGCGAGATCGTCGCACTGGCCGTGCCGGCCTTCGGCGCCCTCGTCGCCGAACCCCTCTTCGTCCTCGCCGACAGCGCGATCGTGGGCCACCTCGGCACGGCGCAGCTCGCCGGACTCGGCGTCGCCTCCGCCCTCCTGACGACGGCCGTCAGCATCTTCGTCTTCCTCGCCTACGCCACGACGGCCGCCGTCGCGCGCCGGGCGGGCGCCGGCGACCTGTCCGCCGCGATCCGCCAGGGCATGGACGGCATCTGGCTCGCGCTGCTCCTCGGCGCCGGCGTGATCATCGCCGTCCTGCCCTCCGCGCGAGCCCTCGTCGACCTCTTCGGCGCCTCCGCGACGGCCGCGCCGTACGCGACGACCTATCTGCGGATCTCCGCGCTCGGCATCCCGGCCATGCTGATCGTCCTCGCCGCGACCGGCGTCCTGCGCGGCCTCCAGGACACCCGGACCCCGCTGTACGTCGCGATCGCCGGGTTCGTCGCCAACGCGGGCCTCAACGCCGGGCTCGTGTACGGCGCCGGCCTCGGTATCGCCGGGTCCGCCTGGGGCACGGTCATCGCGCAGTGGGGCATGGCCGCGGCCTACCTCGTGGTCGTCGTGCGGGGCGCCCGGCGCCACGGCGCCTCCCTCCGTCCCGACGCCGCCGGCATCAGGGCCTCCGCGCAGGCGGGGGCGCCCCTGCTGGTCCGTACCCTCTCGCTGCGGGCCATGCTGATGATCGCGACCGCGGTCGCCGCGCGCCTCGGGGACGCGGACATCGCCGCCCACCAGATCGTGCTGTCCCTGTGGAGCCTGCTCGCCTTCGCGCTGGACGCCATCGCGATCGCCGGCCAGGCGATCATCGGCCGCTATCTGGGGGCCGGCGACGCGGAGGGCGCCCGGCAGGCCTGCCGGCGGATGGTGGAGTGGGGGATCGCCGTAGGGGTGGCCCTCGGCATCGTCGTCGTCCTGGCGCGCCCCCTGTTCCTCCCCCTGTTCACCAGCGACTCCGTCGTGAAGGACGCCGCCCTTCCCGCCCTCGTCCTGGTGGCCCTCTCCCAGCCGGTCAGCGGCATCGTCTTCGTCCTGGACGGCGTCCTGATGGGAGCGGGCGACGGCCCCTACCTGGCGGGCGCGATGCTGGTGACCCTCGCGGTCTTCGCCCCGATCGCCCTCCTGATCCCGACACTGGGCGGCGGCCTCACGGCCGTATGGGGAGCGATGACGCTGATGATGACGATCCGGATGCTGACGCTGTGGGGACGTACGCGTTCGGGCAGATGGATCGTGACGGGCGCTACGCGCTGAGCGTTTCACGTGAAACATCGCCTGGTTTCACGTGAAACGTCACCCACTGGAGACCACAAAAAGGGACCGCACCTCAAGAGGTACGGTCCCTTTCCTGTCTGCTCAAGCCGAGCGCAGCGTCAGGCTGCGACGACCTCGATGTTGACCTTCGCGGCAACCTCGGGGTGCAGGCGCACGGCGGCCTCGTGGGCGCCCAGCGTCTTGATGGGCGAGCCCAGCTCGACACGGCGCTTGTCGACCTTCGGACCACCGGCGGCCTCGATCGCGGACGCGACGTCGGCCTGGGTGACGGAACCGAAGAGACGGCCGGCGTCGCCGGAGCGAACGGCCAGACGGACCTTCACACCTTCGAGCTGGGCCTTGACGCTGTTGGCCTGCTCGATGGTCTGGATCTCGTGGATCTTGCGAGCGCGACGGATCTGCTCGACGTCCTTCTCGCCACCCTTGGTCCAGCGGATCGCGAAGTTCCGCGGGATCAGGTAGTTGCGGGCGTAGCCGTCCTTGACGTCGACGACATCGCCTGCGGCGCCGAGGCCGGAGACCTCGTGGGTGAGGATGATCTTCATGTTTCGGTCACCCTTCCTTTATCGCGCCTGGGCGGTGTACGGCAGCAGCGCCATCTCACGGCTGTTCTTGACGGCCGTGGCGACGTCACGCTGGTGCTGCGTGCAGTTGCCGGTCACGCGGCGGGCACGGATCTTGCCGCGGTCGGAAATGAACTTCCGCAGCATGTTCGTGTCCTTGTAGTCCACGTACTGGACCTTGTCCTTGCAGAACGCGCAGACCTTCTTCTTAGGCTTGCGCACAGGCGGCTTCGCCATGGTGCTTTCTCTCCTGTGTGATCAAGAAGTATGGGTGAGAGCCCGGCCCTAGAAGGGGGGCTCGTCCGAGTAGCCGCCGCCCTGGCCGCCGCCGGAGTTTCCACCCCAGCCGCCGCCACCGCCGCCGCCCTGGTTGCCACCGGCGGGTGCGCCGGTCGCCCACGGGTCGTCGGCGGGAGCGCCGCCGCCCTGCTGGCCGCCGCCGGAGCCACCGCCCCAGCCGCCGCCACCCTGGCCGCCGCCGTAACCGCCCTGGCCGCCCCGGGCACCGCCGCCGGCGCCACCGCTGGTCTTGGTGACCTTGGCCGTGGCGTTGCGCAGGCTGGGGCCGACTTCCTCGACGTCCAGCTCGTAGACCGTGCGCTTGACGCCCTCACGGTCCTCGTAGGACCGCTGCTTCAGCCGGCCCTGCACCATGACGCGCATGCCTCGCTGGAGCGACTCCGCGACGTTCTCCGCCGCCTGGCGCCAGACCGAGCAGGTCAGGAAGAGGCTCTCGCCGTCCTTCCACTCGTTGGTCTGGCGGTCGAAGGTGCGGGGAGTGGACGCGACACGGAACTTCGCGACCGCCGCACCGGAGGGGGTGAAGCGCAGCTCGGGGTCGTCGACAAGATTGCCGACGACCGTGATGACGGTCTCGCCTGCCATGGGGAACCTCTCGGCGGGTTTGCTGCTCTGGCTGCTTGTTGCTGCTACTCGAATCCCGGAACCAATGAGCCGGAGCTCAGTGGGTCTCGGGGCGGAGGACCTTGGTCCGGAGGACCGACTCGTTCAGGTTCATCTGGCGGTCGAGCTCCTTGACGACCGCAGGCTCGGCCTGAAGGTCGATGACCGAGTAGATGCCCTCGGGCTTCTTCTTGATCTCGTACGAGAGACGACGACGGCCCCAGGTGTCGACCTTCTCGACCTTGCCGTTGCCCTCACGGACGACGGAGAGGAAGTTCTCGATCAGGGGGGCGACAGCGCGCTCCTCCAGATCGGGGTCGAGGATGACCATCACCTCGTAGTGACGCATGTGGAACCCACCTCCTTTGGACTCAGCGGCCACGGTCGATCCGTGGCAGGAGGGTTGTGATGCGTGCGCAACGGCGTCCCTGACAGGCCAGGACAGACACCGGTGCAGACGGTACACACTACCCGCACCCCCGCTTGCGGTTGAAATCCGGCCGTCCGGACCGTCAATCTGTACACATCGGGTGTGTACGGCGCTACGATGCGCCGCCTTCCGCAGGAGGTGCCCCATGGCACAGGCATTGCGACCCAACACCGCCGGCTCCCTGTTCGCCACCGACGGCCGGGCCCACCCCCTCCAGGACACGCTGCTCGCGGTGACCCTGGTCCTCGGGGTGACGGCCTTCGTCACGGCGATGTTCCACAACCTGCATCTGCTGAGCTCCTGGACCGGTCTGGCGGGGATCCTCACCGGCGCCTACGGGCAGTGGGTCTCCGAGACCACCCGTGAGCGGTTCGGCCTGATCCTGGGCCTCGGCGCCGCCGCCGTCGGCTTCTTCCTCGGCATGGCCCACGGGGGCCTCTTCGGAGGCGTCATCGGGGGGTGACCCCCGGGGCGCAGCCGCCCCGCGCGGGCAACGCGTAGGGCGGCTACGCCACCTGACGGATCGCGTCGGCCGTACCCGGGCCCGAACTCAGGTTCCGTACGCCCAGTCGAGGCGCTCGCGGGGCGCAGTAGGCTTCGGCGCTAGAGCCGGAGCCCCTGTACCCATGGGGACACCCCAGCCCGAGGAGCGCCCCGAATGAGCCTGACCCTGAGGACGATCAGCCGCGAGCAGCATCTGGCGTACATCCAGAGCCTGCCGGCGGCGAGCCACATGCAGGTACCGGCATGGGCCGACGTCAAGGCGGAATGGCGTTCGGAGAGCCTCGGCTGGTTCGACCAGGCCGGTCAGCTGGTCGGCGCGGGCCTGGTGCTCTACCGGCAGCTCCCGAAGATCAAGCGCTACCTGGCCTACCTGCCCGAGGGCCCGGTGATCAACTGGTACGCGCCGAACCTGACCGAGTGGCTGGAGCCGATGCTCGCGCACCTGAAGCACCAGGGCGCGTTCTCGGTGAAGATGGGCCCGCCGGTGATCATCCGCCGCTGGGAGGCGGGCTCCATCAAGGCGGGCATCCAGAGCCCGGACGTGAAGCGGCTGCGGGACATCGAGGCCGACTTCATCGAGCCGCGCGCCTTCGAGGTGGCCGACAAGCTGCGCCGGATGGGCTGGCAGCAGGGCGAGGACGGCGGCGCGGGCTTCGGCGACGTCCAGCCCCGGTACGTCTACCAGGTGCCGCTGGCGAACCGGTCCCTTGAGGACGTCCACAAGAACTTCAACCAGCTGTGGCGCCGCAACATCAAGAAGGCCGAGAAGGCCGGCGTCGAGGTCGTCCAGGGCGGCTACCACGACCTGGAGGAGTGGCAGCGGCTGTACGAGATCACGGCCGTGCGCGACCACTTCCGGCCGCGTCCGCTGTCGTACTTCCAGCGCATGTGGTCGGCCCTCAACTCCGAGGACCCCAACCGCATGCGGCTGTACTTCGCCCGCCACAACGGGGTGAACCTCTCGGCGGCGACGATGCTGATCGTCGGGGGGCACGTCTGGTACTCGTACGGCGCCTCGGACAACATCGGCCGCGAGTTCCGGCCGTCGAACGCGATGCAGTGGCGGATGCTGCGGGACGCGTACGCGCTCGGCGCGACCGTGTACGACCTGCGCGGCATCTCGGACTCGCTGGACGAGACGGACCACCTCTTCGGCCTGATCCAGTTCAAGGTGGGTACGGGCGGCCAGGCGGCCGAGTACCTCGGCGAGTGGGACTTCCCGCTCAACAAGCTGCTCCACAAGGCCCTCGACATCTACATGTCGCGCCGCTGACGTCGCGTTCAGTGCTTCGATACTCCTGACACCTCCCCACTCCTGACACCTCCCCGAGAAAGGTCCCAGGTCCGGCCATGGCGCTCACCCTCTACGTCGACACCGCGCGCTGGCGGGCGCACCACAAGCACGTGCAGGACCAGTTCCCGGGTCTCGTCCCGGTCTGCAAGGGCAACGGCTACGGCTTCGGGCACGAGCGCCTCGCGGAGGAGGCGACCCGCCTCGGCTCGGACGTCCTGGCGGTCGGTACGACGTACGAGGCCGCGCGGATCAAGGACTTCTTCGGCGGTGACCTGCTGGTGCTGACGCCCTACCGGCGCGGCGAGGAGCCCGTCCCGCTGCCGGACCGGGTGATCCGCTCGGTCTCGTCGATCGACGGCGTGTACGGCCTGGTGGGCGCCCGGGTGGTCATCGAGGTGATGTCCTCGATGAAGCGGCACGGCATCAGCGAGCAGGACCTGCCGCAGCTGCACGCCGCGATCGAGAACGTCCGTCTGGAGGGCTTCGCGATCCACCTGCCGCTGGACCGCACGGACGGCTCGGACGCCGTCGAGGAGGTCATCGGCTGGATGGACCGGCTGCGCGCGGCCCGGCTGCCGCTGCACACGATGTTCGTCAGCCACCTGAAGGCCGAGGACCTGGGCCGGCTCCAGCAGCAGTTCCCGCAGACCCGTTTCCGCGCGCGGATCGGCACCCGGCTGTGGCTGGGGGACCACGACGCCACGGAGTACCACGGCTCGGTCCTGGACGTCACGCGCGTCGCGAAGGGCGACCGGTTCGGCTACCGCCAGCAGAAGGCGGCCTCGGACGGCTTCCTGGTGGTCGTGGCGGGCGGTACGTCGCACGGGGTGGGCCTGGAGGCGCCGAAGGCGCTGCACGGCGTCATGCCGCGCGCCAAGGGCGTCGCCCGCGCGGGCCTGGCCACGGTGAACCGCAACCTGTCGCCGTTCGTCTGGGGCGGCAAGCAGCGCTGGTTCGCCGAGCCGCCGCACATGCAGGTGTCGATCCTGTTCGTCCCCTCCGACGCCCCGGAACCGAAGGTCGGCGACGAGCTGGTGGCCCATCTGCGGCACACCACCACGCAGTTCGACCGCCTCGTCGACCGCTGACGAGCGCCCCCGCCGCACAAGACCGCACGAGAAAGGCCGTACGCGACACCTCGCGTACGGCCTTCTGCGTACCCCATCAGGGCTGTTCGCCCTGAGCGAACGGCCCGTCAGGTCTCCTTGCCCCAGCTGACCTGCGGTCCGTCGAGCGGCTCGTCCCCACGCAGCGCGGCCCCGACGGAGCTGAGGACGAAGCGGTCCTCGGCGCCGTCCAGCACCCCGCCGGACGGGTCGTCGTCCCCGGCCTGGCGCACGACGTCCCGCTCGGGCAGGAGGATGTCGCGGACGACCATGCCGCAGAAGTAGAGCGTGCCCAGCAGGTGGAAGGCGATGGCCCAGTGGTAGCCGTCCATCGACAGCCCCTTGTGGGAGTCACCGCTGGTCGTGTACGCGAGGTACATCCAGATCCCGAGGAAGTACGCCACCTCGCAGGCCTGCCAGACGAGGAAGTCCCGCCACTTGGGCCGGGCGAGCGCCGCGAGCGGCACCAGCCACAGGACGTACTGCGGCGAGTAGACCTTGTTGGTGACGATGAACGCGGCCACCACCAGGAACGCGAGCTGCGCGAAGCGCGGGCGGCGGGGGGCAGTGAGGGTGAGGATCGCGATGCCCAGGAAGCACAGCAGCACCAGCAGCGTGGCCAGCGTGTTGACGCTGTCGGTGGTGAGCGGGTCGGAGGAGTTCTGGGCCAGGATCAGCCAGAAGGAGCCGAAGTCGACGCCGCGCTCCTGGCTGAACGTGTAGAACTTCGACCAGCCGTCGAAGGCGAACAGCATCACCGGCAGGTTCACCACGAGCCAGGCGACCGCCGCGCCGCCGAGGCCCTTGCCGAAGTCCCGCCACTTGCCTGCCCGCCAGCACAGCAGGAACAGCGGCCCGAGCAGGAAGACGGGGTACAGCTTGGCGGCCGTGGCGAGCCCCAGGAGGACACCGAAGGCCAGTGAGCGGCCCCGCGCCCACATCAGCATCGCCGCGGCCGTCAGGGCGCCCGCCAGCAGGTCCCAGTTGATGGTGGCGGTCAGCACGAAGGCGGGCGCCAGGGCGACCAGCAGACCGTCCCAGGGGCGGCGGGCGTGCGTCCGGGAGACGCAGACCGCGATGACCGCGGCGCAGATCATCAGCATCCCCGCGTTGACCATCCAGTACCACTGCTCCTGGTGCTGGATGGTGCCGCTGTGCGGAGTGAGCCAGCTCGCGACCTGCATGAACACGCCGGTCAGCACCGGGTATTCGAGGTACTGCATATCGCCGGCGAACTGGTCGAAGTACGGCACGAGCCCGTCGGCGAAGCCGCGTCCCTGGTAGAGGTGCGGGATGTCCGAGTAGCAGGCGTGGGTGTACTGCGTGGAGGCGCCGAAAAACCAGCCGCCGTTGTAGCAGGGCGCCTTCTGGATCAGCCCGAGGGCGAACATCCCGATCGTCACGAGGGCGATGACCCGGACGGGGGTCCACCAGGACGTCCCGATCAGGGCGCGCCGGCCGATGGGTCCGCCGATCAGCTCACTGCCGGCCTCGGCGATCCGGTCTTCCTTGGTGGGCCGTACCGGGTCCGGCTCGTGCGCGGGCGTCGATTCTGCACTGGGCATGGCGCACATCCTGCCGTACCGGCCTGGGAAAAAACCGGGGGCCGCCGCACCTCGTCCGGTGCGACGGCCCTCACGCTCCGTTTCACGTGAAACATCGCGATGTTTCACGTGAAACACCCGAGTCGGGCAAGCGGTCCGTTATCCGGTGGAGGTGCCTCCCGAGTTCGCACCGCCGAAGAGGCCGCCCGAGCTGCCTCTGGACGTGTCTCCGGGGTCCTCGCTCGTCGACGGCGATGGACTGGAGCCGCCGGCACCGCCGTTGTCGCCGCCCTCCGTGGTGCCCGCGTCCTGGCCGCCGTTCTCGCACCCGAAGCCGAAGGCGCCGCAGGTGTCGGAGGGGCTCGGCGAGGGCGAGGGGCTGTTCTGGCTGGGCGACGGGCTCGGCGAGGAGCTCGGCTCGTCGCTCTCGGAGGCCGAGGGCGACGGGGTCGGCGACGGCTCGGGGTTGAGGACCTCGCCGATCGGCTCCGGCTCCGGGAACGACTTCGCCGGCTGGCCCTTGAGGGCCTCCTCCATGTAGTCGTGCCAGATCTCCGCCGGGAACGAGGCGCCGTGGATCTTCTTCTGGCCACCCGTGCCGAACATCTTCAGGAACTCACGGTTCTTGTTGGTCTCGTCGTCGTCGTACCGGAACATCGTGATCGCGGTCGACAGCTGCGGGGTGTACCCGACGAACCAGGCGGACCGGTTGCCGTCGGTGGTACCGGTCTTGCCCGCCACGTCACGGCCGGTGAGCTGGGCGGCCGTACCGGTGCCCTTGTCGACGACGGTCTTGAGGATGTCGGTGACGTTGTCGGCGACCTTCTTGGTGAAGGCGTCCTTGGTGACGGTCTCGTGCTTGAAGTTGACGTCCTTGCCCGTGGCCTCCGTGACGGAGAACGGCTCGCGCTGCTTGCCGCTGGCCGCGAAGGTGGCGTACGAGGACGCCATGCGGATCGCGCTGGGGTCGGAGATGCCGATGGAGAACGACGGGAAGGTCGTACCCGTCAGGCTGCCCGGCTTCAGGCCCGCGCTGACCGCGGCCTCCTTCACCTTGTCCAGGCCGACATCCATGCCGAGCTGCACGAAGGCGGAGTTCACGGACTCGCGCATCGCCTCACGCAGGTCGATCTTGTAGTCCGGCGGATCGCCGAGGGAGACGTCACCGTCGTTGGTCTGGAGCCACTCCCTGCCCTTGTCGTCCTTCCAGACGTTCCCGTCGTACTCCTTGATCTTGAGCTTGTTCTTGCCGCTGAACATGCTCTTGGGGGAGACGATGGTGCGCTCGTCCTGGGCCTGGGAGGTGCCGAGCTTCGGATCGCGCACGCCCCAGGTCATCGCGGCGGCGAGGACGAAGGGCTTGAAGGTCGAACCGACCTGGGCACCGGTCTGGTCGGCGTTGTTGGTGAAGTGCTTGGTCGAGTCCACACCGCCGTAGATCGCCTCGATGGCGCCCGAGTCCGGGTTGACCGAGGCGCCGCCGAACTGGACGTGGGTGTCGGTGTCCGGACGCTGCTCGGGCTTGATGTTGGCGTCCTGGACCGCCTTGACCGACTTCTCCAGCTCGTCGACCTTCTTCTTGTCGAAGGTCGTGTAGATGGAGAGGCCACCGCGCTGGAGCCGGTCCTGGCTGATCCCGGTCGTCTCCTCGTTCGTCACCAGGTAGGCGTTCGCGAGGTCGACCAGGTAGCCGGTCTGGCCCTTCAGGTTGGTGTTCGAGCGGGGGTTCTGCCACTTGGGGAGCGTGGTGTACTTCGCCCGGGTCGCCGCGTCGAGGTGGCCGTACTCGACCATCTTGTTCAGGGTGTCCTGCATCTGGCGCGTGGCCCGGATGGTGTTCTTCTCGGCCGAGGCGTTCGGGTCGACGGACGGCAGGCCCGCCGGGTCGTAGTACGTCGCGCCCTTCAGCATCGCCGCCAGGAAGGCGCACTCACCGGGGTTGAGGTCCCTGGCCTTCTTGTCGAAGTACGCGTGCGCGGCGGCCTCGATGCCGTAGGCGTTGCGCCCGTAGTAGGCCGAGTTCAGGTACCCGGCCATGATCTCGTCCTTGGAGACGTTGTTGCCGACCTTGATCGACACGAAGATCTCCTTGAGCTTGCGGGAGATCGTCTGCGACTGGTCGGCGAGCATGGCGTTCTTGACGTACTGCTGGGTGATGGTGGAGCCACCCTGGGTCTGGCCGCCCCGGGCCATGTTGAAGACGGCGCGGGCGATGCCCTTGGGGTCGATGCCGCTGTCCGTGTAGAAGGACTTGTTCTCCTGCGAGATGACCGCGTACTGCATCGCCTTGGGGATCTCGGGGAGATCGATGATCTGGCGGTTCGTCTCCCCCCCGGTGGCGACCATCTGGGTCTTGTCGCTCCAGTAGTAGACGTTGTTCTGCGCTGTGGCGGTCTCGTCGAGCTTCGGGATCCCCACGAAGGCGTACGCGACGCTCGCCGCGGCCATCATGCTGCCGAAGAAGCCGAGGCACAGCCCCGTGACGAGCTTCCATGACGGCATCCAGCGCTGCCAGCCGTACTTGTCCTGACGCGGGTAGTCGATCAGGCGCTTGCGGCCGGACGGCTGACGGGCCCGGCCCCGTCCGGGGCCTGGATCGGGTGCCTTGCGGCGGCCTCCTCCGGAAGGTCTCTGCGCGGCGCGCCGGGCGTCGGCCCGGCCGCCGTACGGTCGTTCCTCGGCTCCCGACTGGTACAGGCCGTCGGAAGGGGACCCGGTGTCGCCCCGCGGTGCCGCGCGGCGGCCGGAGGACGAGCCGGACTGGCCGCGCCGGGCCGCGGCACGTCCGCCTCCTTGCGGCTGCGACTGTTTGCGACGGTGCTCGCTCATCGAACGACTACTCCTCGGGCAGGCGCACCCGTGGGCGCCTGGAAACAACGGCGGCTTTTTTCCGGTCCCCCCGATGTACGGACGCGGCCGGTATCGCATTCATCCGTACGGCAGCGGGGGCGGTGGCGCCCTCCGGCGTCACATGGCTCCCGGTGGTCTGCATGGCGCACACACTACGCACCGCCAAAACCCGTCGAGCTCCGAAGTTCACCCCAAATCAGGCAAGTTGCTTCCAACGTTTCGGTGATGTGATCCCGTTCACCGATCTCCCTCTTGTCGGGTCCGGAAGGTCGTTCTATCGTCGTGATGTATCGAGTCGATACATCGGAGCGGCATAGACGTGGCGGGGAAGAAGGAGGAGTGATGAGCCGACGGTCCGGAATCCTCGAATTCGCCGTCCTCGGACTGCTCCGCGAGTCCCCGATGCACGGCTATGAGCTGCGCAAACGGCTCAACACCTCGCTGGGCGTGTTCCGGGCCTTCAGCTACGGCACGCTCTACCCCTGTCTCAAGACGCTGGTCGCGAACGGCTGGTTGATCGAAGAGGCGGGGAACACCCCCGAGGAAGCCCCGGCCGTCCCGCTCACGGGACGCCGCGCCAAGATCGTCTACAGGTTGACGGCGGAGGGCAAGGAACACTTCGAGGAACTCCTCTCACAGACCGGGCCCGACGCCTACGAGGACGAGCACTTCGCGGCTCGCTTCGCGTTCTTCGGGCAGACCTCCCGCGACGTGCGCATGCGCGTCCTGGAGGGCCGGCGCAGCCGTTTGGAGGAACGGCTGGAGAAGATGCGCGCCTCGCTCGCGCGCACCCGGGAGCGCCTCGACGACTACACGCTCGAACTCCAGCGCCACGGGATGGAGTCCGTGGAGCGCGAAGTGCGCTGGTTGAACGAGCTGATCGAGAGCGAGCGGGCGGGCCGGGATCTCAAGAGCCCCGCCCATGGAGAACCCGCTCGCGACACCACAGAGGGAGCGCCGGGCGTCCTGCCCCGGCCCGGGGAGCACCCCGGTCCGGATACGCCCGGCGACACCACCGCGTGAGGCCCCTGCCAGGGCCTCACTCAAACACACAGGGAGCAACCGGAATGGGTTCGGTTCGCGTAGCCGTCGTCGGTGTGGGCAACTGCGCCGCGTCGCTGGTGCAGGGAGTCGAGTACTACAAGGACGCCGACCCGGCGTCGAAGGTCCCCGGTCTGATGCATGTCCAGTTCGGTGACTACCACGTCAAGGACATCGAGTTCGTCGCCGCGTTCGACGTGGACGCCAAGAAGGTCGGCCTCGACCTGGCGGACGCCATCGGCGCCTCCGAGAACAACACCATCAAGATCTGCGACGTCCCGCGCACCGGTGTGAAGGTCCGGCGGGGCCACACCCTCGACGGTCTCGGCAAGTACTACCGCGAGACCATCGAGGAGTCCGACGCCGAGCCGGTCGACGTCGTCAAGATCCTCAAGAAGAAGCAGGTCGACGTCCTCGTCTGCTACCTGCCCGTCGGTTCCGAGGAAGCGGCGAAGTTCTACGCCCAGTGCGCCATCGACGCCAAGGTCGCCTTCGTCAACGCCCTCCCGGTCTTCATCGCCGGTACGAAGGAGTGGGCGGACAAGTTCACCGAGGCCGGTGTCCCGATCGTCGGTGACGACATCAAGTCGCAGGTCGGCGCGACCATCACGCACCGCGTCATGGCGAAGCTGTTCGAGGACCGGGGCGTGGTCCTGGACCGCACGATGCAGCTGAACGTCGGCGGCAACATGGACTTCAAGAACATGCTGGAGCGCGACCGGCTGGAGTCCAAGAAGATCTCCAAGACGCAGGCCGTCACCTCGCAGATCCCCGACCGGGACCTCGGCGAGAAGAACGTCCACATCGGCCCCTCCGACTACGTCGCCTGGCTCGACGACCGCAAGTGGGCGTACGTCCGCCTGGAGGGCCGCGCGTTCGGTGACGTCCCGCTGAACCTGGAGTACAAGCTGGAGGTCTGGGACTCCCCGAACTCCGCCGGCGTCATCATCGACGCGCTGCGCGCCGCGAAGATCGCCAAGGACCGCGGCATCGGCGGCCCGATCCTCTCCGCGTCCTCGTACTTCATGAAGTCCCCGCCGGTCCAGTACTTCGACGACGAGGCCCGCGAGAACGTCGAGAAGTTCATCCGCGGCGACGTCGAGCGCTAAGCACCACCCCGGCGAGCCATGTTTCACGTGAAACATCGCGTCTTCGTTTCACGTGAAACACGGTCCGCCACCCACCGAAATTCGCTCCTGCCAGGGCTCATCAGAAAGGTCCCCGGATCGACCGATCCGGGGACCTTTCCCCGTGTACGGCTGTGTGAGGCTGTCCCCATGTCCGTCGTCCGTGATCTGCGCGTCCTGCTGCGCCTGGGGAACTTCCGCCGCCTGCTCGCCGTACGGCTGCTCTCCCAGTGCGCGGACGGCGTCTACCAGGTCGCGCTGGCGACGTACGTCGTCTTCTCCCCGGAGAAGCAGACCTCGCCCGGCGCAATCGCCTCCGCGATGGCGGTCCTGCTGCTGCCGTACTCCCTCGTCGGCCCCTTCGCGGGCGTCCTGCTCGACCGCTGGCGGCGCCGGCAGGTTTTTCTGTACGGCAATCTCCTGCGCGCCGGGCTCGCCTCGGTCACCGCCGTGCTGATCCTGGCCGACGTCCCGGACTGGCTCTTCTACGCCTCCGCGCTCTGCGTCACCGCCGTCAACCGCTTCGTCCTCGCGGGACTGTCCGCCGCGCTGCCCAGGGTCGTCGACGCGGAACGCCTCGTCGTCGCCAACTCCCTCTCCCCGACGGCCGGAACGCTCGCGGCGACGGCGGGCGGCGGCCTCGCCTTCGGGGTCCGCATCCTGGTGTCCGACTCCGACGCGGCGGTGGTCCTGCTGGGGGCGGCGCTGTACCTGTGCTCGGCACTGGCGTCCCTGCGGCTGGCCGTCGAGCTGCTCGGCCCGGAACTCGGCGCGGTCCAGCCCCGGTTGGCGGACGCGCTGCGGGGTACGGCGCGCGGGCTGGCGACCGGGATTCAGCATCTCGCCGCGCCTCAGCGCCGGGCCGCTGCCTGGGCGCTCGGCTCGATGACCCTCATGCGGTTCTGCTACGGCGCCCTCACCGTCACCGTGCTGATGCTCTGCCGGTACACCTGGTCCTCGAACCCCGACGACGGTCTCGCCCTCCTCGGGCTGGCCGTCGGCATCTCCGGCGCGGGCTTCTTCGTGGCCGCGCTGGTGACTCCGTCGGCAGCGCGGCGGCTCGGCCCCGTCCGCTGGATCGTCGTCTGCGCCGCCACTGCCGCGCTCCTGGAACCGGCCCTCGGCCTGACCTTCGCCCAGCTTCCCGTCCTGGTGCTGGCCTTCCTCCTGGGCCTCGTCACCCAGGGCGCGAAGATCGCCACCGACACGATCGTCCAGTCCGCCGTGGACGACGCCTACCGCGGCCGGATTTTTTCGCTCTACGACGTCCTCTTCAACGTCGCGTTCGTCGGCGCGGCGGCAATAGCTGCTGCGATGCTGCCGCCGGATGGACGCTCGGCAATACTGGTCGCAACAGTGGCCATTATCTACGGGACAATTGTCGCCACTATGAACCGATTTGCCCGCAAAGACGCACCGCGCAGCTAAATCCGAAATACAGGATTAAGATTTCGCGAACATGAAAGATGTGAGCCACCGAGGCCCACATCTTTCAAAATCACCTGAACCGACGGGCGCTACCGCGATTCGCGGGTTCCGCTTACAAGGTAGTGCTGCCCCGCGCATTTGGCCTCCGAGACACCCAGGCCCACCGCATACCACCTGCCATACACCGGGTACTTCGTCCCATCCTGTCTACGACAGACGGAGATCGACCTAAATTCGCCATCACCAGCACCACAGGCAGACGATGTGTACATCGGATAGCTGTCACGATGCAACCGAACAAGGCAGTTGCTGGGTGAGGCGTGCGCTTGGACAGGTACGGCGAGCGCCGCTGCTGCCAGACCAATTACCACTGTCAGAGTTACTCGAACTCGCTTCATTTCGCCTCCAGAGATTGGAAAAAATCAGAAATAATCCAACCACACTTCGTCACCTCGCAAGAAGTACACTCCTCACCCAGTGATGCACGTCACGCGACCCACCCTCTAAAGGGTCTGCGCAGGTGTTGAACGCGAAGTGGGGCGATGTTTCACGTGAAACATCGCCCCACTTTCATGCCCTCACTCCTGCCCCGCCCACCACTCCTTGAGCGCCGCCACCGCCGCGTCATGCTCCATCGGCCCGTTCTCCAGCCGCAGCTCCAGCAGGAACTTGTACGCCTTCCCGATCGCCGGCCCCGGACCGACCCCCAGGATCTCCATGATCTGGTTGCCGTCGAGGTCGGGGCGGATCGCGTCGAGCTCCTCCTGCTTGCCGAGTTCGACGATCCGCTCCTCAAGGCCGTCGTAGGCACGGGAGAGGCTCACGGCCTTGCGGCGGTTGCGGGTCGTGCAGTCGGAGCGGGTCAGCTTGTGGAGCCGGGAGAGGAGGGGACCGGCGTCACGGACGTAGCGGCGGACCGCGGAGTCGGTCCACTCGCCGGCACCGTAGCCGTGGAAGCGCAGGTGGAGTTCGACGAGCCGGGAGACGTCCTTCACCAGCTCGTTGGAGTACTTGAGGGCCGTCATCCGCTTCGTGGTCATCTTCGCGCCGACCACCTCGTGGTGGTGGAAGGAGACCCGCCCGTCGCTCTCGAAGCGCCGAGTGCGCGGCTTGCCGATGTCGTGGAGGAGCGCGGCCAGCCGCAGGACGAGGTCGGGGCCGTCCTCCTCCAGGGCCATCGCCTGTTCGAGGACGATCAGCGTGTGCTCGTACACGTCCTTGTGCCGGTGGTGCTCGTCGCTCTCCAGCCGGAGCGCGGGGAGTTCGGGCAGGACGCGCTCGGCGAGGCCCGTGTCGACGAGGAGCGTGAGGCCCTCGCGGGGGTGCGCGGAGAGGATCAGCTTGTTCAGCTCGTCCCGGACGCGCTCGGCGGAGACGATGCCGATCCGCTCGGCCATGTCCGTCATCGCGGTGACGACCTCGGGGGCGACCTCGAAGTCGAGCTGAGCGGCGAAGCGCGCAGCCCGCATCATCCGCAGGGGGTCGTCCGAGAAGGAGTCCTCCGGGGTGCCGGGGGTGCGCAGGACGCGCGCGGCGAGGTCGTCGAGGCCGCCGTGCGGGTCGATGAACGTCCGCTCGGGGAGGGCGAGGGCCATCGCGTTGACGGTGAAGTCCCGGCGGACGAGGTCCTCCTCGATGGATTCGCCGTAGGACACCTCGGGTTTGCGGGAGGTCCGGTCGTACGCCTCGGAGCGGTAGGTGGTGACCTCGATCTGCCAGCCGTCCTTCTGCGCGCCGACCGTCCCGAAGGCGATCCCGACCTCCCACACCGCGTCCGCCCACGGCCGGACGATTTTGAGGACGGCCTCGGGGCGGGCGTCGGTCGTGAAGTCGAGGTCGTTGCCGAGCCGGCCCAGCAGCGCGTCCCGGACCGAGCCGCCGACCAGGGCGAGGGAGAACCCGGCCTCCTGGAAGCGGCGGGCGAGGTCGTCGGCGACGGGCGCGACGTCGAGGTTGTCTTTGTTGGCGTTCGGCACAACAGAAAAGGGTACGTGGCCCCGGGAGCGCCGGGCTCCCGGATTTCGGCTCGCGGGACACGGCGGAGGCGGTGAAGGAACCCCGCCCGATACCTGCACAGGATCCGCCCGCGCACCCGCGTGCGCCGCGACCGGGACCGCTCCCCTATATAAGGACCCCTTTACAAGGACACATTGGGGACGCCTCACCCCCACTTTCCGATCTTGTGGACCAGTCCGCGGCACTTACCTTCTGCGCGCCTCGTTACCATGCGTGGACGCACATTCCGACGACCACTGACGACGACGAGGGACGGCGAACGCGTGGCCGAGGCGGCAGACAACCCGGGGTCGACCCCCTCACCTGCCCGCCGCTGGCTGCGGCGCACCGGGGCACTGCTCGCGGGCGCGCCCCTGCTGGCCGGGCTGCTGCTGCCCGCTGCCACGACGGCGCAGGCGGCGCCCGAGGCCCTCAGGGAGGCGTCCGACGCGGGCACGGTGTCCGTCGCCGTCGACGCGCTCACCCCGACCGTGCCGAAGGACGGCGACACGCTGACCGTGTCCGGCACGGTGACCAACAACGGCAAGCAGGCGGTGACCGACGCGCACGTCGATCTGCGCGTCGGCTCCGTGCTGACGACCCGCTCGGCGATCGCGGACGCCGCCAAGCGCTCCGACTCCGTGTCCGGCGCGGACGGCAGCCCGGTGGGCGGGGCGTACACCGCGAAGTTCACGACGCTCACGCCGGGCGTGGCCCAGCCGTTCACGATCACCGTCCCGGTCGACAAGCTGGAGCTGGACGGCGACGGCATCTACCCGCTGGGCGTCACGCTCTCCGGCGAGACGGCCGCGCAGTCCTGGGACCAGGTCCTGGGCGCGCGGCGGACGTTCCTGCCGTGGCGGTCGGACGAACCGGACGCGCCGACGCGGACGACCGTCCTGTGGCCGCTGATCTCGACCGTGCACGTGACGGCGGAGACGGGCTCGAACCAGCAGCAGACCCCGGTCTTCCTCAACGACGACCTCGCGGCGGAGATCGCGCCCGGCGGCCGTCTGGAGCAGCTCGTGGCGCTGGGCAAGACCCTGGACGTCACCTGGGTGATCGACCCGGACCTGCTGGCGTCCGTGGACGCGATGAGCGGCGGCTACCGCGTCCAGGCCGGCGACGACACCACCGTCGCGGGCACCCACTCGGCCGTCGCGAAGCAGTTCCTCGACGAGCTCCAGGGCGCCGTGACCGGCAAGGAGGTCGTCGCGCTGCCGTTCGCCGACCCCGACCTGGCCGCCCTCGCGCACAACGGCACGAACGTCACGGGCACGCTGAGCCAGCTCAAGGCCGCCACGGACGTCGCCGCGACGACGGTGGAGACCGTCCTGCACGTCACGCCGTCCACGGACTTCGCGTGGCCGGTGAACGGCGCCGTCGACCCGTCGATCGTCAAGGTCGCGACCTCGGCGGGCGCCGACAAGGTGATCGCCCGCAGCGACAGCCTGGCGGACGACCTGTCGTACACGCCCTCCGCGGCCCGCCCGATCGGCGGCGGCACCACGGCGGTCGTCGCCGACTACCGGCTGTCGACGGCGTTCCAGGGCGACCTGACGAGCGCGGCGGCGGCCACCCTCGCCGTACAGAACTTCCTGGCGCAGAGCCTCGCGCTGAACCTCCAGAACGACAAGCAGCGCAGTGTCGTCGTCGCGCCGCAGCGGATGCCGACCGCCGGGCAGGCGCAGGCGCTCGCGAAGGCCGTGACCGCGTTGCAGGGCGGCTCCTGGTCCCAGGCGCAGGCCCTCACGGCGACCGCGGCGGTCAAGCCCGACCCGGGGGCCGCCACGACGGTGCCGGGCAGGTCGTCGTACCCGTCGTCCCTGCGCAAGCAGGAGATGTCGAAGACGGCGTTCCAGGACATCGCGAACACGCAGGGCAAGCTCGACAACTTCAAGGTGATCCTGACCGACGAGTCGCGGGTCGTGACCCCCTTCGGGCGGGCCATAAACCGGGAGATGTCGACGTCGTGGCGCGGGCGCGGCGCGGCGGCGGGCTCCTACCGGCAGGGCGTCGCCGCGCACCTGACGACGCTCACCGACCAGGTCCGGCTGATCGACAAGTCGGAGACCAAGCTGTCGGGGCGCAGCGCCACGATCCCGGTGACCGTGCAGAACAGCCTGGTGCAGGGCGTCGACCACCTGGTCCTGCGGATCACCTCGACGAACCCGACGCGTCTGGAGATCGCCGGCCACGACTGGGCCGAGCAGGACATCACGGTCTCCGGCGGACACAGCACGAGCGTGAAGTTCACCACGTCCGCCAACGCCAACGGCAAGACGACGGTCGTCGCGCAGCTCTTCACCCAGGACGGCCAGCCGTACGGCAAGGAAGTCGTCTTCGACGTGAAGGTCACCGAG
The DNA here is from genome assembly GCF_033794345.1 of Streptomyces niveiscabiei. Lineage (NCBI taxonomy): Bacteria > Bacillati > Actinomycetota > Actinomycetes > Kitasatosporales > Streptomycetaceae > Streptomyces > Streptomyces niveiscabiei. The sequence goes on along the minus strand of NZ_JARAYJ010000029.1, from coordinate 37,817 downwards.
ATCACGGCCACGGTCATGCTGGTCATCGGCGGCGGCTTCCTGCTGCTCGTCCTGGCCGGCTTCCGGATGTACACCCACCGCAAGCGCGCCGCCGCCCGCGCGGCGCAGAGCGACGCCGGTGAGCCCACCGAGGAGTCCACCGCCCGGCCCGGGGAAGACGACCCGCAGCAGCCGAGTGACGAGTCACCGGACACCGCAGCGGAAAGCACGGACCCGTCCGGCACGGGTGAGAGAGTGGACCGTTGAGGATGTCGTGGCCGGTCGGCCCGGGACGATGAGGTGGGGTAACCATGAACGCGCCGTACGACGGTGACCGCGGCCAGGGCGTGGGCGGCTCGGGCCACCCCGAGGGCCCGCCGCCGCCCGAGCACGGCCAGGTGCCGCAGCAGCCCGCCGATCCGTACCTCCAGGACGCCTTCGCCCAGGACCCCTACCGCGCGCAGGACCTCACCGCCCAGGACCCGGTCACCGAGGCGCTGTACGACCGCGCCGCGCACCCCCCGCCGCCGCCCGGCACCTACCCCCCGCAGCCCCTCTACGGCCAGCCCCAGCCCTCGCCGTACGCCCCCGACCCGCAGGTCTGGGCCCAGCCCCCGGCGCCCGAGCCGGAGGGGCCGACGCAGTACCTGCCGTACGGCGACGACGCGCGCACCACGCAGTTCGTGGGCGTGGACGACCTGGTGACGCACTCCGCCGACGAGCAGCCGCAGCCGGACGCGTTCGCGCACCTCTTCCGCGACCAGGGGCACCAGGGACAGGGCGGCGGCGCCCCCCAGCCCGCTCAGCCCCCCCAGCCTCCTCGGCCCTCCCGCACGCCGCGCCCGCAGACCGACCGCCCGCACATGGAGAACCCGCAGGTCCCGGCCCCGCAGTACCCGCCCGCCGACGACCGGACGATGAACCTCACGGCGGCGGCCCCCGAGCCCCCCGAACCGGTCCCCGGCGCCGCGGCCACCGCCACCGCTCCGGCTCCCGTGAAGAAGGGCGGCAAGGCCGCCGGGCTGCTGAAGTCCAGCGCGGTGATGGCGGCCGGCACGATGGTCTCGCGCCTCACCGGCTTCGTCCGCTCCGCGATGATCGTCTCGGCGCTCGGCGTCGGCCTCCTCGGCGACACCTTCCAGGTCGCCTACCAGCTCCCGACGATGATCTACATCCTGACCGTCGGCGGCGGCCTCAACTCCGTCTTCGTGCCGCAGCTCGTGCGCGCGATGAAGGAGGACGACGACGGCGGCGAGGCGTTCGCCAACCGGCTGCTGACCCTCGTCATGGTCGCCCTCGGCGTCCTGACCGCCGCGTCGATCTTCGGCGCGCCGCTCCTGATCCGCCTGCTGTCGGACTCCGTCGCCAGCGACCCGGCCGCCAACAACGTCGGCGTCACCTTCGTCCAGTACTTCCTGCCGTCCATCTTCTTCATGGGCGTGCACGTCGTCATGGGCCAGATCCTCAACGCGCGCGGCAAGTTCGGCGCGATGATGTGGACGCCGGTCCTCAACAACATCGTCATCATCGTGACGCTGGGCATGTTCATCTGGGTCTACGGCACCGCCGCCGACTCCGGCATGAAGGTCACCAACATCCCGCCGGAGGGCCAGCGCCTGCTCGGCGTCGGCATCCTGCTCGGCCTCGTCGTCCAGGCCCTCGCGATGATCCCCTACCTGCGCGAGACCGGCTTCCGGATGCGGCTGCGCTTCGACTGGCGCGGCCACGGCCTCGGCAAGGCCGTCACCCTCGCGAAGTGGACGTTCCTGTTCGTCCTCGCCAACCAGGCGGGCGCCCTCGTCGTCTCCCAGCTGTCCACCATGGCCGGGAAGGACTCGCCGGTCGACGGCACCGGTTTCGCCGCCTACGCCAACGCGCAGCTGATCTGGGGCCTGCCGCAGGCCATCATCACCGTCTCGCTGATGGCCGCGCTGCTGCCGCGCCTGGCCCGCTCGGCCGCCGAGCACGACGCGGGGGCCGTCCGCGACGACATCTCGCAGGGCCTGCGCACCACGGCCGTCGCCATCGTCCCGATCGCCTTCGGCTTCCTCGCCCTCGGCGTCCCGATGTGCACCCTGATCTTCGGCTCCTCGGGCACCGGCTCGGCCACCAACATGGGCTTCATGCTGATGGCGTTCGGCCTCGGCCTGATCCCCTACTCCGTGCAGTACGTCGTCCTGCGCGCGTTCTACGCGTACGAAGACACCCGCACCCCCTTCTACAACACGGTCATCGTCGCCGCCGTCAACGCGGGCGCCTCGGCGCTGTGTTACTTCGTCCTGCCGGCCCGCTGGGCGGTGATCGGCATGGCCGGCGCGTACGGTCTGGCGTACGCGATCGGCGTCGGCGTCGCCTGGTCCCGGCTGCGCAAGCGGCTCGGCGGCGACCTCGACGGCGCGCGCGTGCTGCGGACGTACGCGCGGCTGTGCATCGCCTCGGTGCCGGCCGCGCTGCTGGCCGGCGCCGCCTGCTACGGCATCGCCCACACGCTCGGGCAGGGCGTGATCGGCTCGTTCGCCGCGCTGCTGGCGGGCGGCGCGGTCCTGCTCGGAGTCTTCTTCGTGGCCGCACGGCGGATGCGGATCGAGGAGCTCAACTCGCTCGTCGGTATGGTGCGCGGACGACTCGGTCGCTGACCGGGCCGCAGCGCACAACCATCGTCCGCCGCCGTGTGTCGTGCATAGCGGCGGACTGTGGGCACAATTGGTTCGGCGTCGAACGGCGTGCACGATCGCCGGCGACGCGCGATGACATGGGGAGGCAGGGAGCGACGGTGGCGGAACGGAGCACGGCTGCCGTCGACGTGGCAGCGAACGGCGGCGCCGAGCCGCCGACCGCACAGGCGGACGAGTCCACGGCCGACGGCGTGGCCCAGAACCGGGAGCGGGACACGGACAGCGACGAGGTACAGGGGAGTGACGGGACGGAGCGTCCCGGGAAGACCTCGGCACCGGAGCTGCACAGCGGCCACAAACTTGCCAGACGGTACCGTCTCGAAGAGTGCGTCACCCGTCTGGACGGGTTCAGCAGCTGGCGCGCGGTCGACGAGAAACTCCGCCGCGCGGTCGGCGTCCACGTCCTGCCGGCCGACCACGCGCGAGCGCGGTCCGTGCTGGCCGCGGCCCGCTCGGCGGCCCTCCTCGGCGACCCGCGGTTCGTGCAGGTGCTGGACGCCGTCGAGGAGAACGACCTCGTGTACGTCGTCCACGAGTGGCTGCCCGACGCGGTCGAGCTGACCACGCTGCTGGCCGCCGGGCCCCTGGAGCCGCACGACGCGTACCAGATGGTCAGTCAGCTCGCCGCGGCCATGGCCGCCGCCCACCGCGAGGGCCTGTCCCATCTGCGGCTCACGCCGGGCACCGTGCTGCGCACCTCCACCGGGCAGTGGCGCGTCCGCGGCCTCGCGGTGAACGCGGCGCTGCGCGGCATCGCCTCCGACACCCCGCAGCGCGCCGACACCGAGGCGATCGGCGCCCTGCTGTACGCGGCGCTCACCCAGCGCTGGCCGTACGAGAACGACGCGCACGGCCTCGCCGGGCTGCCCAAGGGCGTCGGCCTCATCGCCCCCGACCAGGTCCGCGCGCACGTCCACCGCGGCCTGTCCGAGCTGGCGATGCGGGCCCTCGTCAACGACGGCGCGACCGCCTCCCGGCACGAGGCCGCGTGCACGACGCCGGAGGAACTGGTCAAGGCGATCGGCGAGATGCCCCGCATCCGCCCCCCGGAGCCGGTCTTCACCGCGCCCCCGGACTACCAGCGCACCACCTACCAGCAGGGCACGTACGGCCGTCCGGCCCCCCACGTCACCCAGCCGGTCCCGGCCCCGCCGCCCCCGCTCCAGAGCCGCACCGGCAAGGCCCTGAAGTGGGCCGTCTCCGCCCTCCTCATCGCCGCCCTCGGCCTCGGCAGCTGGCAGCTCGCGGAGGCACTCCTCGGCCAGCGCGACTCCGACACCAACCAGACCCAGACGGACGACGACGGCGACAAGCCGAGCTCGGCACCGAAGCCGGTCAAGACGCTGCCGATCGAGGACGCCGCCGAGTACTACCCGGACGGCAAGCCGCAGCACGCCGACGACGTGGGGCTGACCTACGACAAGAAGGGCTCCACCTACTGGCGGACGTACACGTTCGTCGAAGGGCCCACCCTCGCTCCCTTCAAGCAGGGCGTCGGCATCGTCTACGACCTCGGGTCCGAGCAGGAGCTGTCGGGCGCCTCGATAGAGCTGCTCTACGGCGGTGACCACACCACCGGCACCCTGTACGCCACCGACTCGCTCTCCTCCTCCGCTCCGCTCGGCTCGATGACGAAGATCGCCGAGAAGGAGACCAAGAGCAACCAACTCACGTTCTCCGCCAAGACCGCGGTGAAGACGCGGTACGTTCTCGTATGGCTGACGGCTCTGCCGTACTCGGGGCAGGACGAGTACAACAACGCCGGGTACAAGCAGGCCATAACGAACGTGAAGTTCACGGGCTGACATCTCACCGGAGGGGGAGGAGGCCGATGGCGGAAGGCGCCGGGTTCGACGGTGTGAGCGATTCCGATCTGCTCGCCCGCCATGTGACAGGCGACCCCGACGCCTTCGGTGAGATCGTGCGGCGGCACCGTGACCGGCTGTGGGCCGTCGCGCTGCGGACGCTGGGGGACCGGGAGGAGGCCGCCGACGCCGTGCAGGACGCGCTGGTGTCGGCGTACCGGGCCGCCCACACCTTCCGGGGCCAGTCGGCGGTCACCACCTGGCTGCACCGCATCACCGTGAACGCCTGCCTCGACCGGGCCCGCAAGGCCGCCTCCCGCAAGACCTCGCCGGTCGACGACACCGAGCGGCTCGAACAGCTCCTGGAACCCCACGAGTCCGCCTCCGAGCCGGTCGAGCGCGGCGATGTGCACCGGCAGCTCATCGAGGCCCTGGGCACCCTGCCGCCGGACCAGCGCGCCGCCCTCGTCCTCGTCGACATGCAGGGCTATCCCGTCGCCGAGGCGGCCAAGGTGCTCGACGTCCCCACCGGCACCGTGAAGAGCCGCTGCGCCAGAGGGCGCGCGAGACTCCTCCCCCTGCTCACCCATCTCCGGCCGGAAAACAGCGGCGGCGAGAAGGAGTCGGGCACCGGACGGAACCAGGGAGCGGGGACATCCGTCCCACCGGCAGCGGATCCCTGCGAAAAGGGTCCGGACGGAGCCGGGACCGGCGATTCAGCTACCGCGAAGGGCGGAGGTGGGCGAGCGTGACATCGACGACGGACACGGCCGGGCACCCGGACGTCGCTGAGCTCTCCGACCTCACCGAGGGCCTCCCCACGCCGTCCCGGACCACAGAACTGCGCCGGCATCTGGACGGGTGCGAGGTCTGCGCCGACACGTACGCGTCGCTGGAGGAGATCCGCGAACTCCTCGGAACGCTGCCGGAGCCGGTGGCGATGCCGGAGGACGTCGTCCTGCGGATCGACGCGGCGCTGACGGCGGAGGCGGGGGCGATGGCCTCTGGGGCTGGGGCTGGGGTGGCTGAGGCCGGGGTGGCTGGGGCTGAGCTGGCTGCGGCTGAGGTGACTGAGGCTGAGGTACCTGAGGCCGAGGTGGCTGCCGAAGCTTCCGATGTTTCACGTGAAACATCGCCGCCCGACCGCACCTCCGACCGCCCTTCCGGTCACCCCCGCGCCACCACCGGCCCCGGCCGCAAGACCAAGGGACGCCCCCGCAGCCGCCGCCGCACAGCGGCCGTCCTCGGCGTGTTCACCGCCGCCGCCCTGGGCCTCGGCTCGGTCCTGCTCTCTTCTCTCGCCGGGGGCGACGGAGACAGCGGCGGTCCCACAGCGGCGGACACCTTCTCCCAGGGCACCCTCCAGGAATCCGTCGACGCCGCCCTCCAGACCCACCGGTCGTCGTCCCGCTCCCCGAAGGGCGACGTCGGGATCCAGGGCACGGTCGAGAGCCCCCAGGTGCTCCGCGCGCCGAGCATCCCGGCCTGCGTCCTGAAGGGCACGGCCCGCACGGACCAGGCGCTCGTCTCGAAGGAAGGCGTCTACGAGGGCAAGGACGTCCTCCTCGTCGTCTTCCGCAACGCCTCCGACCGCACCCACGTCGACGCCTACCTCGTCGACCGCGCCTGCGAACAGCACCCCGCCACCCAGGCTGACGTGCTGCTCAAGCGCTCGTACGCCCAGCCGTAGCCCCCGGCGCCCCGTCCACCGCGCCGATACCGCGTCGACCCCCGCGCCCGAGCCTCCGTGTGCCCGGACACACCGGGAATGCACGCCCCTTAGTATCCGTTGGGTGGGGTGAGAGCGCAGTGATGCTCCCACCGGTCGAACGACGCAGACCAGAGACGAGGAACCTAGCCGTGAGCGACGTCCGTAACGTGATCATCATCGGCTCCGGGCCCGCCGGCTACACGGCTGCCCTCTACACCGCGCGGGCGTCGCTGAAGCCGCTGGTGTTCGAAGGCGCCGTCACCGCGGGCGGTGCCCTGATGAACACCACCGAGGTGGAGAACTTCCCGGGCTTCCGCGACGGCATCATGGGCCCCGACCTCATGGACAACATGCGCGCCCAGGCGGAGCGCTTCGGCGCCGAGCTGATCCCGGACGACATCGTGTCCGTCGACCTCACCGGTGAGATCAAGACCGTCACGGACACCGCGGGCACGGTCCACAAGGCGAAGGCCGTCATCGTCACGACCGGCTCCCAGCACCGCAAGCTCGGCCTGCCGAACGAGGACGTCCTCTCCGGGCGCGGTGTCTCCTGGTGCGCCACCTGTGACGGGTTCTTCTTCAAGGACCAGGACATCGCCGTGATCGGCGGCGGCGACACCGCGATGGAGGAGGCGACGTTCCTCTCGCGCTTCGCCCGGTCCGTGACGATCGTCCACCGCCGGGACTCCCTGCGCGCCTCCAAGGCGATGCAGGAGCGCGCCTTCGCCGACCCGAAGATCAAGTTCGTCTGGGACAGCGAGGTCGCCGAGATCCAGGGTGAGCAGAAGCTCGCCGGGCTGAAGCTGCGCAACCTCAAGACCGGTGAGCTGTCCGACCTCCCGGTCACCGGCCTGTTCATCGCGATCGGCCACGACCCGCGCACCGAGCTCTTCAAGGGCCAGCTCGACCTGGACGGCGAGGGCTACCTGAAGGTCGAGGCGCCGTCGACCCGGACCAACCTGACCGGTGTCTTCGCCGCGGGCGACGTCGTCGACCACACCTACCGCCAGGCGATCACCGCAGCCGGTACGGGCTGCTCCTCCGCGCTCGACGCCGAGCGTTTCCTCGCGGCCCTCGCGGACGAGGAGCAGGCCGCCGAGAAGACCACCGTCTGACCCCCTCTCCCCCTGCACAGAAGCCCCCCTCGCAGAAGCCCCCCTCGCAGAAGAATTAAGGAGCCCCTGTGGCCGGCACCCTCAAGCATGTGACCGACGCCGACTTCGAAGAGGTCGTCCTCAAGAGCGACAAGCCCGTCCTGGTGGACTTCTGGGCCGAGTGGTGCGGCCCGTGCCGTCAGATCGCGCCCTCCCTCGAAGCGATTGCCGCCGAGTTCGGCGAGAAGATCGAGATCGTCAAGCTGAACATCGACGAGAACCAGGAGACGGCGCTCAAGTACGGCGTCATGTCCATCCCGACGCTCAACGTCTACCAGGGCGGCGAGGTCGCCAAGACGATCGTCGGCGCCAAGCCGAAGGCCGCGATCCTGCGCGACCTGGACGAGTTCATCGCCGAGTAAGGCTCAGCGCTGAGGCGATGTTTCACGTGAAACATCGAAGGGCCGACCCACCCGGGTCGGCCCTTTCGCATGCCGCGTCACAGCGGTCTGAGCGCCGGTTCCTTCTGCACCGCCCCCAGCAGCCGGTCCAACGCCAGCTCCACGTCCTCCTTCCAGGAGAGCGTGGTCCGCAGCTCCAGCCTCAGCCGAGGGTGGACCGGATGCGGCCGGACCGTCTTGAAGCCGACCGCCAGCAGATGCTCGGCGGGGAGCACACAGGACGGCCCGCTCCACCGCGCGTCCCCGAACGCCTCCACCGCCTTGAACCCCCGCCTCAGCAGATCCTTGGCGACCGTCTGGACCATCACCCGCCCGAGCCCCTGCCCCTGATACCCCGGCAGGATGAACCCGGTCATCAGCTGCACGGCGTCCGGCGAGACCGGGCTCGTGGGGAACGCCGTGGAGCGCGGGACATAGGCGGGCGGCGCGTACAGCACGAACCCGACAGGCGCCTCGTCGACGTAGACGACCCGTCCGCAGGACCCCCAGTCGAGCAGGACGGCGGAGATCCACGCCTCCTTCTCCAGCGCCGGGGTACCGGCCTTCACCGCTGCTTCGCCGCTGACCGGGTCGAGCTCCCAGAAGACACACGAGCGGCAGCGCTGGGGAAGGTCCTGGAGGTTGTCCAGCGTGAGCGGTACGAGCCGACGCCCCATGAAGCCTGTTCCTCGCTTCTCTCGCCCGCGGCGTCGCGAGCGGCTGCCAGAGCGCTCCGTTCTCTGAGCAGACTGCCGACGAACCCGCCGACCGCGCCCAGCCCGAGGCCCGCGCTCACCAGTCCGGTCCGGCTCATCGTTCGCATGGCCCCCGCCCTCCCCCTCAGAGGTGCTGCCCGGTGGATGCGCCATACCCGCCCGCATCGTATCCAGGAAGCGATGGCCTCGATACGCCGGAAAGGCAAAGAGCGGGCCGTGTTCCGGCACCCACCGGACACGACCCGCTCACCCTCCCGACAGGACGTCAGACTCCCCTGTCGACCAGAGGCTTACGCCTCCTCTTCCTCACCGCCGCCGCCCTCAAGGAGCCCCTTCTGAAGCGCCGGCCCCTCGCCGGGCGCCAGGGAGTCGAGGATGCGCTCCAGGTCCTCCATCGACGCGAACTCGACGGTGATCTTGCCCTTCTTCTGCCCGAGGTCGACCTTCACCCGCGTCTCGAAGCGGTCCGAGAGCCGCGTCGCGAGGTCGGACAGCGCCGGGGAGACCCGGGCACCGGCACGCGGCCCCTTGGCCCGCTGCGGCGTCTGCGGCCGGGACCCCATGAGGGTCACGATCTCCTCGACCGCCCGCACCGAGAGCCCCTCGGCGACGATGCGGTGGGCCAGCCGGTCCTGCTCCTCCGAGTCCTCCACGGAGAGCAGTGCGCGGGCGTGCCCGGCGGAGAGCACCCCGGCGGCGACCCGGCGCTGCACGGCGGGCGAGAGCTTCAGCAGCCGCAGGGTGTTGGAGACCTGAGGGCGGGACCGGCCGATGCGGTCCGCCAACTGGTCGTGTGTGCAGTTGAAGTCCTTCAGCAACTGGTCGTAGGCCGCGGCCTCTTCCAGCGGGTTGAGCTGCGCCCGGTGGAGGTTCTCCAGGAGCGCGTCCAGGAGGAGCTTCTCGTCGTCCGTGGCCCGCACGATCGCCGGGATGGCCTCCAGGCCCGCCTCGCGGCAGGCCCGCCAGCGCCGCTCGCCCATGATGAGCTCGTAGCGCGAGGGTCCCGTCTGACGGACGACGACCGGCTGGAGGAGGCCGACCTCTTGGATGGAGGTGATCAGCTCGTGCAGGGCGTCCTCGTCGAAGACGTCACGGGGCTGCCGGGGGTTGGGGGTGATGTCGTCGAGGGGGATCTCGGCGAAGTGGGCGCCGATGGGCGGCGCCGGCAGCTCCGGCTCGGCCGACTCCGTCGATGTTTCACGTGAAACAGGCGCCGGAAGCGTGGCCACCTTCGCCGCGGCCACCCCGCGGTCCCCGGCGAGCAGCGGGACCGACGCGGGGGACGTTGAGCCGCCTCCCAGCGCGGCCTGAGCCGGTGTCTTCTCGGTCGGGGCGGCTGGGATCAGTGCGCCCAGGCCACGGCCCAGGCCGATCTTCCGTCGGTCACTCACTGGATCCCCTCCACCATGTTCGGGTTGTTCTGGGCGCCGATATGGGCGTGGGGAGCCTCGTAGCTGAGACCGACACCCTTCAGCGCGAGCTCTCGTGCCGCCTCAAGATAGGAGAGGGCGCCGCTCGATCCGGGATCGTAGGTCAGCACCGTCTGCCCGTAGCTCGGCGCCTCGGAGATACGGACCGAGCGGGGAATGCTCGTCCGCAGCACCTCCTCGCCGAAGTGGGTGCGCACCTCTTCCGCGACCTGCGACGCGAGGCGCGTCCGGCCGTCGTACATGGTGAGCAGGATGGTCGACACGTGCAGGGTGGGGTTGAGGTGCCCCCGTACCAGGTCGACGTTGCGCAGGAGTTGGCCCAGGCCCTCCAGGGCGTAGTACTCGCACTGGATCGGGATGAGGACCTCCGCGCCGGCCACCAGCGCGTTGACCGTCAGGAGGCCCAGCGAGGGCGGGCAGTCGATGAGGACGTAGTCCAGCGGCTGCTCGTACGCCTGGATCGCGCGCTGGAGCCGGCTCTCGCGGGCCACCAGGGAGACCAGCTCGATCTCCGCGCCGGCGAGGTCGATCGTGGCCGGGGCGCAGAAGAGGCCCTCGACGTCCACGACGGGCTGGACGACCTCGGACAGCGGGCGGCTGTCGACCAACACGTCGTAGATGGACGGCACTTCGGCGTGGTGGTCGATCCCCAGGGCCGTCGAGGCGTTGCCCTGCGGGTCGAGGTCGACCACCAGGACCCGGCCACCGTGCAGAGCCAGGGACGCGGCCAGGTTGACGGTCGTCGTCGTCTTGCCCACGCCGCCCTTCTGGTTGGCGACCACGATGATGCGGGTCTGCTCGGGCCGTGGCAGGCCCTCACCTGCACGACCCAGTGCCTCTACCGCCAGTTGGGCAGCACGACCGATCGGGGTGTCGTCCATCGGGGGCGGTGTTTCACGTGAAACATCGTCCCCCAACGGTTCGGTACGGGGACCGGGGACCGGATCGGTCATCGGTCCCGCGATGTTGGCGTCGGACCGCAAGGATTCACTCTCCTCGACATCAGGCTCGCTATGCACAGAGCCTCCCATGCCTTCGGGGTCATGAACCAGTGAGGTCTGGTCTTCTGTGGAGAAATCCACCTCTGTGGACAACTCCGTTCCCTCATCGAGTGAACCGAGAGGCTTACGGTCGCGGGGTTCGGCCGCGGCGCGGCCACGGCTGATGATGCCGTGCAGCAGGGAGCGACGTTTCACGTGAAACACGATGCCCAGCACCGCCCGCCGAACGGCCGCGACACTCCGTCAGATATCCACCCAAACGCCGGAAAGCAACCGGCGCAGGCGGCTCCGCCTCCGGGGCGCGGCCCATAACCTGCGGCGCCGAGCCCGGTCCGCTACCTGCGGCGCCGAGCCCGCCCCGTCCGGGCCGCCTTGGCGCGCTTCGCCGCGAACCGCACCCCGCCGGGGCTCTCACCGACCTCGACGCGGACAACCGTGGAGAGCGGGTCCACGATGCCCTCGCCGACGTGGAGGATCGACGTCTCGACCGCGCCGAGCTTCGTCAGGGCGGTCGCCGCGCTCTTCAGCTCCTCCTCGGCGGCGTCCCCCTTCAGCGCGAGCATCTCGCCGTAGGGCCTCAGCAGGGGGATGCCCCAGGTGGCGAGGCGGTCGAGGGGGGCCACGGCGCGGGCGGTCACCACATGGACGGGCTGGAGCTTGCCCATGACCTCCTCGGCCCGGCCCCGCACGACGGTGACATGGTCGAGGCCGAGCAGCTCGACGACCTCGCCCAGGAAGTTGGTGCGGCGCAGCAGCGGCTCCAGCAGGGTGATCTTGAGGTCGTCCCGGACCAGCGCGAGCGGGATGCCGGGCAGCCCGGCGCCCGACCCGACGTCGCACACCGTCACGTCCTCGGGCACCGCCTCGGAGAGCACCGCGCAGTTGAGGATGTGCCGCTCCCAGAGCCGGGGCACCTCGCGGGGGCCGATGAGCCCACGCCGTACACCCGCCTCGGCCAGCAGCTCGGCGTACCGGACCGCGTCCGCGAAGCGATCTCCGAATACCTCACGAGCCTCCTCGGGCGCAGGGGGGAGTTCCGCTGCCTCCGTCACGGGGACCGTCCTTCCGTACCGCACCGGCGCACCGAGCGCCGGCCGAAACCACCGGGCTGACAAAAGATCCGGCCCCGTCTGCACGACTGGACAGACGGGGCCGGGAGAAACGCGTTGGCTGAACCGGAGTTCTACCGGATTCAGCTGGGGAGCACGACGACGAAGCGCTGGGGCTCCTCGCCCTCGGACTCGCTGCTCAGGCCCGCCGCCTTGACCGCGTCGTGCACGACCTTGCGCTCGAACGGCGTCATGGGCTTGAGGCGGACCGGCTCGCCGGAGTTCTTCGCGTCGGCCGCGGCCTTGGCGCCCAGCTCGGAGAGCTCGGTGCGCTTCTGGGCGCGGTAGCCCGCGATGTCCAGCATCAGCCGGCTGCGGTCACCGGTCTCCCGGTGCACGGCCAGCCGGGTCAGTTCCTGGAGCGCCTCCAGCACCTCGCCGTCGCGGCCGACGAGCTTCTGGAGGTCGCGGCCACTGTCGCTGATGATCGACACGGAGGCACGGTCGGCTTCGACGTCCATGTCGATGTCGCCGTCGAGATCGGCGATGTCCAGCAGACCCTCGAGGTAGTCCGCGGCGATCTCGCCCTCCTGCTCCAGGCGGGTCAGGGTGTCTGCACCCTCGGCGGCGGCGGAGGTGGTGCCTTCCGTCACGGGATGGGCTCCTTCTTACTTCTTGGACGGGGACTTGGGGCGCTGCGGGCCACCCTTGCGCTGCCCGGACTGGGCCTTGCTGCGGCCACCGCCGGTGCCCGGCTTGGGAGCGGCCGGCTTGGCGGCGGGCGGGGTGTCCTGCGGCTCGTCGGACTTGGTGAGCGACGTCGTCGGGGCGGACTCACCGGCCGGCTTCGCGGCGGCGGGACCGGACTGCCGCTGGGACTTCGACTGGCGCTTGGGCTGCTGGCGCTTGGGGGCGCCGGCGGGCGTCGTCGTACCGTCCTCGTTCTCGACGACCTGCACCTCGCTCTTGGCGACGCTGCCGTCGGCCTGCGCGGCGAGGCCCAGCTTGGTCAGGCCGTTGATGAACTTGCGCTCGGCCTCGTTGCGGTCGCGGCCCTTGGCGACGATCGCCTTGACGATGGCCTTCTCGCCCCGGCGGCGGATCCTGCCGTGGTGCGTGACGTGCTTGGTGAGCCGCTCCAGGTACGCGGCCTGCGCCTTCGAGCCCGGCGTCGGGTTGTTGCGGATGACGAACATCTGCTGGCCCATGGTCCACACGTTGGTGGTCAGCCAGTAGACGAGGACACCGACGGGGAAGTTGATGCCGAAGAAGGCGAACATGACCGGGAAGATGTACATGAGCATCTTCTGCTGCTGCATGTACGGCGTCTTGACCGTGGTGTCGACGTTCTTCGTCATCAGCTGGCGCTGCGTGAAGAACTGCGACGCCGACATCAGGACGATCATGATCGCGGTGACGACACGGACGTCCGTGAGGGAGGCGCCGAGCTTCTGGACCGTCGCCTCGCTGTCCATGAACTTCACGGCCAGCGGGGCGCCGAAGATGTGCGCCTGACGCGCGCTCGCGAGCAGGTCGTCGTTGATGACGCCGATGGTCTTGCCCGAGGCGATACCACTGAGGACGTGGTACAGGGCGAAGAAGAACGGCGACTGCGCGAGGATCGGAAGGCACGAGGACAGCGGGTTGGTACCCGTGTCCTTGTACAGCTTCATCATTTCCTCGGACTGGCGCTGCCGGTCGTTCTTGTAGCGCTCCTGGATCTTCTTCATCTCGGGCTGGAGCGTCTGCATGGCGCGGGTCGCCTTGATCTGCTTCACGAAGAGCGGGATCAGGCAGATCCGGATGAGGATCACCAGAGACACGATCGACAGGCCCCAGGCCCACCCGGTGTCGGGGCCGAAGATGGCCCCGTACACCTTGTGGAACTGGACGATGACCCAGGACACAGGTGTCGTGATGAAGCTGAACAGGCTGGCAATCGTGTCCACTAATCATGCTCCTTGGGCATGGGACGGGGGCTCTGCTGCCGACCCCGAAGAGCTGGTGCCTTCGGTGGCCGGTTCGGCGGCGGAGGTCCCGCCCGTGCGCGCACGCCAGGCGTCGCGCAGCATCTCGTGCCACCGCGGTCGTTTCCGCTGCGGCACGTGGTCCACACCGCCCAGGGACCACGGGTTGCATCGCAGGATGCGCCAGGCGGTGAGCGCCGTTCCCTTGACCGCGCCGTGCCGGTCGATGGCCGTGTATCCGTAGTGGGAGCACGACGGGTAGTACTTGCACACCGGCCCGAGCAGCGGACTGATCGTCCACTGGTACAGCTTGATCAGGGCCAGCAGCGGGTACTTCATCGCGTGCCCCCTCCCAACAGCCGTCGAAGGGCGGCATCGAGGTCCTGGGCCAGTTGAGCGTGGCCGGCGTCACCCGCTCCGGGCAGCGCTCGTACTACTACCAGGCTACCGGGGGGAAGCGAGTCGATCCGCTCGCGCATCAGGTGACGCAGCCGGCGCTTCACCGTGTTGCGCACGACCGCCTTCCCGACGGCCTTGCTCACGACGAAACCCGCACGCGTCGGGGGAGCGCTCTCCCCAGGCGCGTGCGGGTCCGTTGCATCACTGCGAAGGTGGACGACGAGAGTCGGGCGTCCGGCCCGACGGCCTCGCCGTACCGCGGTCGCGAAGTCCTCGCGCCGCCTCAGCCGGTTCTCGGTGGGCAGCACGACGGCATGACCTGACCGGGATCAGGCGGACAGGCGGGCGCGACCCTTGCTGCGGCGGGTCGCCAGGATCGCGCGACCGGCACGGGTACGCATCCGCAGGCGGAAGCCGTGGGTCTTGGCACGACGGCGGTTGTTCGGCTGGAAGGTGCGCTTGCTCACTCGGGGGCTCCAGAAATCAAATCGGGGGCGGCGGGTGCCGTCCTGGCTGTCACCGTGCGCCCACGAGTAGCTCTCGCTTACGCCCGAGTGCACCGCTTCCCGATCACCTGACGCGATCTGTGCCCATCGGAGGCAGGCGGCAGCAGCCATCGACAACTCGACCTGGTTACGGTACGCGGGGCTACGCCATCCGGTCAAACCAGGGGCCCGCGGGAGACACTGTCCACAGCCTGGGGACAACAACTTGAACCGTACCCCGCGCGCTGACTACCGTGACTGGACTCCGATTCGTTCCCATGTCCCCCACCCCACCCGATTTACATCCCGCACCGTCCCGAGATCACACGATCGTGGGACCTTCGAGAGAGCGTGCCCTGTGGCTGACGTACCTGCCGATCTTGCCGCAGTGTGGCCGCGAGTACTGGAGCAGCTCCTCGGCGAGGGCCGCGGCCAGGGGGTGGAGGTCAAGGACGAACGGTGGCTCAGGCGCACCCAGCCGCTCGCGCTGGTCGCGGACACGGCCCTGCTCGCCGTACCGAACGAGTTCGCGAAGAACGTCCTGGAGGGGCGGCTCGCGCCGATCGTCAGCGAGAGCCTGAGCCGGGAGTGCGGGCGGCCGATCCGGATCGCGATCACCGTCGACGAGTCCGCGGGCGAGCCCCCGGCCCCGCCCGCGCCCCAGCCCCGCTACGACGAACCCGAGCTGCCCCCGCCGGCGTACGAGAAGCCCTCCTACGACGCTCCGCCGCGCGGCGACTACGAGCAGCAGTACGACGATCCGTACGAAGGCGGCTACGGCCGGCACCGCCCCGAACCCTCCGCCGAACGCCCCCTGCCGACCGTCCGTCCCGCCTACCCCGGCGAGTACCAGCGCCCCGAGCCCGGCGCGTGGCCGCGCGGCGCGGAACGCCCCGAGCGGGCCGACGAACCCGGCGCGTGGCCGCGCGCGGAGCGGGCCGAGCGCGGGGAACGTGCCGACGAGCCCGGCGCCTGGCCGCGCGGCGGGGAACGGCCTGAGCGCGGGGAGCGTCCCGAGCGGGCCGAGCGCGCCGACGAGTACGGCGGATGGCAGCAGCAGCGGCTCGGCTTCCCCGAGCGGGATCCGTACGCGGGCGCGCCGCAGGAGTCGTACGGGGAGCAGGGGTACGCCTCCGCGCCCGAGCGGCGGCCCTCCCCCGAGGCGTACCGGCCCGCGCCCGCCGAGCGGCCCTCCTACGAGCCGCCCGCCCGGCCCGACTACGACCAGCGCGACCCCGTACGGCGTGAGCTGCCCGAGCCCGCGCACCGGCCCGGAGGAGCGCCCGCGCCGGGCTCCTCCTCCGGCGGGAGCGGGGCCGGGGCCGGGGGTGTCGTCGGGGCCGGGGGGCCCGGGGAGCCGACCGCCCGGCTCAATCCCAAGTACCTCTTCGACACGTTCGTCATCGGCGCGTCCAACCGGTTCGCGCACGCCGCCGCCGTCGCCGTCGCCGAGGCGCCCGCCAAGGCGTACAACCCGCTGTTCATCTACGGCGAGTCCGGGCTCGGCAAGACGCACCTCCTGCACGCCATCGGGCACTACGCGCGCAGCCTCTACCCCGGTACGCGCGTGCGGTACGTGTCCTCCGAGGAGTTCACCAACGAGTTCATCAACTCCATCCGGGACGGCAAGGGGGACAGCTTCCGCAAGCGGTACCGGGAGATGGACATCCTGCTCGTCGACGACATCCAGTTCCTCGCGGACAAGGAGTCGACGCAGGAGGAGTTCTTCCACACGTTCAACACGCTGCACAACGCGAACAAGCAGATCGTGCTGTCCTCCGACCGGCCGCCCAAGCAGCTCGTCACCCTTGAGGACCGGTTGCGGAACCGTTTCGAGTGGGGGCTCATCACGGACGTGCAGCCGCCCGAGCTGGAGACGCGGATCGCGATCCTGCGCAAGAAGGCCGTGCAGGAGCAGCTGAACGCGCCGCCGGAGGTCCTCGAGTTCATCGCCTCGCGCATCTCCCGCAACATCCGGGAGCTGGAGGGTGCGCTGATCCGGGTCACCGCGTTCGCGTCCCTCAACCGGCAGCCGGTCGATCTCGGGCTGACGGAGATCGTCCTCAAGGACCTCATCCCCGGTGGGGAGGACTCGGCTCCCGAGATCACCTCCACGGCGATCATGAGCGCCACCGCGGCGTACTTCGGGCTGACGGTCGAGGATCTGTGCGGGACCTCTCGTGGCCGGGCGCTGGTCACTGCGCGGCAGATCGCCATGTACCTCTGCCGCGAGCTGACCGACCTCTCCCTGCCCAAGATCGGCGCCCTCTTCGGTGGCCGGGACCACACGACCGTCATGCACGCGGACCGCAAGATCCGCAACCTCATGGCCGAACGCCGGTCCATCTACAACCAGGTGACGGAACTGACGAACCGGATCAAGAACGGCGGCTGATCCGGGTACGAGGACGAGGGCGCTCCCCGCCGTTCGGGGGCGCCCTTCCCTCTTGCCGGGCTCCCTCCACACCCTGTGGGTTGCTTCCTCGCCCCCGCCGCCCCGCCGTCTCACCGGCCTCACCGGCCTCACCGGCCCGCTGCCTCGCCGTCCTACCGCGCCACCGGCCCGCGGCCTCGTCGGCCCCGCTGCCCCGTTGGCCTCACCGCCTCCTCAGCCCAGCCCTCGCCCCCTCATCTGGGGGCCCTGGTCCGAGCCTCCGGGGCTTCGGTCGGGGTTGGCTTGGGCGGGGGGGCGCCGGGGGGTGTTCGATTTCTTGGGGGGTTACGGGGTTCGTCCACAGATTCGTTGGGTTTTTGGCTTCCACAGGCTGGGGACTGTGGAGTTGTCCAGACTGTGTCCACAGGGTGGGGGCGTGGGAGATCATCTGGGCAGGTGGGAGGGGTGTGGATTCGTGGATAAGTGTTTTCCACAGGGTGTGGAAAAGTTGGGCGTCCACAGGGTGGGGGAAAAGTTGTCCACCGGGTTTCCCCAGGTAGAGGGGTGTTTTCCCCAGGGAGGAGGGGGTTCTCCACAGCGTTGTCCACTGTTCGGCAACTCGACGCGCTTCCTCACCGGGTCGAGTGAAAGGCGTCACACGAAGGTGCCGGGTTGGCCTGTGGGAAACGTGGGTAAACCTGGGGACGCAGCTGGGGACAACCAGGCCCGGTCTGTGGACGGGGTGTGCAGAACTTTTCGTTCTCCACAGGTGGGGCGGGTTATCCACCGGTGCCGTCCACAGGGTCGGTGGATAAAATTCGGGGTCTGAGCTGCGGAAACGCGGTTATCCACCGTATCCACAGGGCCTACTACTAAGACCAACTAGAGAGAGCCCGGGAATCGTTTCGAAGCGGGGCCTGTGCACAACTCGCTCCGCGGCCTCCGGCTGCCCGTTGTCACGACTTGACCCCGAGGGGCACCAGGTGTCAGTGGGGTGCGTCAGACTGGTCCCCGGATGTCCTTCCCCTCGCCGAGGGCCGTGACACCCAGACAGACGACGAAGGCGAAGCAGGCCGAGAAGCGCCGGCAACAGCAGGAGGCGGCAAGAGTGAAGATCCGGGTGGAACGCGACGTACTCGCGGAGGCCGTGGCCTGGGCGGCGCGCAGCCTCCCGGCCCGCCCACCGGCGCCTGTCCTCGCCGGCCTCCTGCTGAAGGCCGAGGAAGGCCAGCTGAGCCTGTCGAGCTTCGACTACGAGGTCTCCGCGCGGGTCGGCGTCGAGGCCGAGGTCGACGAGGAGGGGACGGTGCTCGTCTCCGGCCGCCTGCTCGCGGACATCTGCCGGGCGCTGCCGAACCGCCCGGTGGAGATCTCCACAGACGGTGTACGGGCGACGGTGGTGTGCGGCTCCTCGCGGTTCACACTCCACACCCTGCCTGTGGAGGAGTACCCGGCGCTGCCGCAGATGCCGAACGCGACGGGCACCGTGCCGGGCGAGGTCTTCGCCTCCGCAGCCGCCCAGGTCGCCATCGCCGCCGGCCGTGACGACACGCTGCCGGTGCTGACGGGTGTGCGCATCGAGATCGAGGGCGACACGGTCACGCTCGCCTCCACCGACCGCTACCGCTTCGCCGTCCGCGAGTTCCTGTGGAAGCCGGAGAACCCCGAGGCGTCGGCCGTGGCCCTGGTGCCCGCGAAGACCCTGCTCGACACGGCCAAGGCGCTGACCAGCGGCGACAGCGTCATCCTGGCGCTCTCCGGCTCGGGCTCCGGCGAGGGGCTGATCGGTTTCGAGGGCGCCGGCCGCCGGACGACGACGCGTCTGCTGGAGGGCGACCTCCCGAAGTACCGCACGCTGTTCCCGACCGAGTTCAACTCCGTCGCCGTGATCGAGACCGCGCCGTTCGTCGAGGCGGTCAAGCGCGTGGCCCTCGTCGCCGAGCGGAACACCCCGGTGCGGCTGAGCTTCGAGCAGGGCGTGCTCATCCTGGAGGCCGGTTCCAGCGACGACGCACAGGCTGTGGAGCGCGTCGACGCGCAGCTCGAAGGCGACGACATCTCGATCGCCTTCAACCCGACGTTCCTGCTGGACGGCCTGAGCGCGATCGACTCCCCGGTGGCGCAGCTGTCGTTCACGACGTCCACGAAGCCCGCGCTGCTGAGCGGCAAGCCCGCGCTCGACGCCGAGGCGGACGAGGCGTACAAGTACCTGATCATGCCGGTGCGGCTGAGCGGCTGAACCCGCTGAGCTGAGGCGGGGCGAGAGAACATCTGAGCGGTTATGCCCACAACTGTGCGCTGACCTCCGGGTTTAGGGT
Source organism: Streptomyces niveiscabiei (assembly GCF_033794345.1). Classification (NCBI taxonomy): domain Bacteria; kingdom Bacillati; phylum Actinomycetota; class Actinomycetes; order Kitasatosporales; family Streptomycetaceae; genus Streptomyces; species Streptomyces niveiscabiei. The sequence continues at coordinate 18,374 of NZ_JARAYJ010000029.1, read as the reverse complement.
CGTACGGGGTGCACACGCACCCCTCCCGCCCCACCGCAACCTAAGGAACCACTGATGGAGCTCGGTCTCGTCGGACTCGGCAAGATGGGTGGCAACATGCGCGAGCGGATTCGCCGCGCGGGCCACACCGTCATCGGGTACGACCGCAATCCGGACCTCGCGGACGTCCACAGCCTCAAGGAACTTGTGGACACGCTCCAGGCGCCGCGCGTGGTGTGGGTGATGGTCCCGGCGGGCGCGCCCACGCAGGCGACCGTCGACGAACTGGCCGAGCTGCTGGAGCCGGGCGACGTCGTCGTGGACGGCGGCAACTCCCGGTGGACGGACGACGAGAAGCACGCCGAGGAGCTCGCCGCCAAGGGCGTCGGGTTCGTGGACTGCGGCGTCTCCGGCGGCGTCTGGGGCCTCACCAACGGCTACGCGCTGATGTACGGCGGCGACGCCGAGCACATCGCGAAGGTCCAGCCGGTCTTCGACGCCCTGAAGCCCGAGGGCGACTTCGGCGCCGTCCACGCGGGCAAGGTCGGCGCCGGGCACTTCGCGAAGATGGTCCACAACGGCATCGAGTACGCCATGATGCAGGCGTACGCCGAGGGCTGGGAGCTGCTGGAGAAGGTCGACTCCGTGGAGAACGTCCGCGAGGTCTTCCGGTCCTGGCAGGAGGGCACCGTCATCCGCTCCTGGCTGCTCGACCTCGCGGTGAACGCCCTCGACGAGGACGAGCACCTGGACACGCTGCGCGGCTACGCGCAGGACTCCGGCGAGGGCCGCTGGACCGTCGAGGCCGCCATCGACCACGCCGTACCGCTTCCGGCGATCACGGCGTCGCTGTTCGCGCGGTTCTCGTCCCGGCAGGACGACTCGCCGCAGATGAAGATGATCTCGGCGCTGCGCAACCAGTTCGGCGGGCACGCCGTCGAGTCCAAGTAACACTCCAAGCACCACCCCGTCGGAGAGGTCGGCCATGCACGTCACGCATCTGTCGCTGGCCGACTTCCGTTCGTACGCCCGGGCCGAGGTCCCGCTCGACCCGGGCGTCACCGCGTTCGTGGGCCCCAACGGGCAGGGCAAGACGAACCTCGTCGAGGCCGTCGGCTATCTCGCGACCCTCGGCAGTCACCGCGTCGCCTCGGACGCGCCCCTGGTCCGGATGGGCGCCGAGCGGGCGATCGTCCGCGCGCAGGTCAGGCAGGGCGAGCGGCAGCAGCTGGTCGAGCTGGAGCTGAACCCCGGCAGGTCGAACCGCGCGCGGATCAACCGGTCGAGTCAGGTCCGCCCCCGGGACGTCCTCGGCATCCTGCGCACGGTGCTGTTCGCGCCGGAGGACCTCGCGCTCGTCAAAGGTGACCCCGGCGAGCGCCGCCGCTTCCTGGACGAGCTGGTCACGGCCCGCTCCCCGCGCATGGCCGGCGTCCGCTCCGACTACGAGCGCGTCCTGAAACAGCGCAACACGCTCCTCAAGTCGGCCGCCCTCGCGCGCCGGCACGGCGGCCGGACCATGGACCTCTCGACCCTGGACGTCTGGGACCAGCACCTGGCCCGCGCGGGCGCCGAGCTCCTCGCGCAGCGCCTCGACCTGGTCGCCACCCTCCAGCCGCTCGCGGACAAGGCGTACGAGCAGCTCGCCCCCGGCGGCGGCCCGGTCGCCCTGGAATACAAGCCGTCCGCGCCCGGCGAGGCGCACACCCGCGAGGAGCTGTACGAGCAGCTGATGGCGGCCCTCGCGGAGGCCCGCAAGCAGGAGATCGAACGGGGCGTCACCCTCGTCGGCCCCCACCGCGACGACCTTCTCCTCAAGCTCGGCCAGCTCCCCGCGAAGGGGTACGCCTCGCACGGCGAGTCCTGGTCGTACGCCCTCGCCCTGCGCCTGGCCTCCTACGACCTGCTGCGCGCCGAGGGCAACGAGCCGGTGCTCGTCCTCGACGACGTCTTCGCCGAACTGGACGCCCGGCGCCGCGAACGCCTCGCGGAGCTGGTGGCGCCCGGCGAGCAGGTGCTGGTGACGGCCGCGGTGGACGACGATGTGCCGGGCGTGCTCGTCGGGACGCGGTTCTCGGTGTCGGACGGTCAGGTGGAGCGGGTATGAGTTCCGACGAACGGGACGCGAGGGAAGTTCCCGTCACATCGCCCGCCCACAAAGAGCCGTCCGGCGTCGACCTCGCCCGCGTCGCCCTCAAGGCCGCCCGAGAGCAGGCCCGCGCGCGCGGGGACGCCGTCCAGCAGAAGAAGCAGGCCCGGCGCGGCGGCGGTCTGCGCTCCGGCGCGCGCGCGGACGGCCGCGACCCCATGGCGCTCGGCGCCGCGATCAACCGCCTGCTGAACGAGCGCGGCTGGGAGGCCCCGGCCGCCGTCGGCGGGGTGATGGGCCGCTGGCCGGAGATCGTCGGCGAGGACATCGGCAAGCACTGCGTCCCCGAGCGCTACGACGAGGACGCGCGCGAGCTGGTCGTGCGCTGCGACTCGACGGCCTGGGCGACGAACCTGCGGCTGCTGGCGCCGACCCTGGTGGCCCGCCTCAACCAGGACCTCGGGCACGGCGCCGTACGGCACATCAAGGTGCTGGGGCCCGGCGGCCCCGTGCGCCGGTACGGGCCCCTGCGCGCCCCCGGGAGCACCGGGCCCGGCGACACCTACGGGTGACATACCTCACGCTGCCTTTACACGGGACACCACGCCCCCGCGCCCGAGGCGCTAGCGGCGCGGCTCGCCGTACCGCTCCGGGGCCCCTTCCCGGCGTACCCAAAACGCTTGTCGTACAAGGCCGTAGGCGATGTATGCGGCGGTGAATCGCGACCTGACTCGCCGGTAGCCAAGGGTTGACAGCCGGAAGCGCTGAGTGCCGCTGTGAGCCTCTTGGGCCCCCCGCCCGTATATCGGGAGTCGTGAGAGGCGGGTTGAGGGCGGCACATGCGGACTCAGGTACCGGCAAACCCCCATCACTGTCGGTGCTACCGGTAGACTGGAAGCCAATCCCGCCCCAAACGTGGGGACCGCCCGGGACCCGCTGAGCAACGCTGATCAAGGCTTACCAACGCAACATGCCGCAGCCGCTCCGGCAACCTGCCGAGGAGTCTGGCTCGTGCTGTGCCAGAAAGGGCGCTTCGTGGCCGATTCCGGCAACCCCAACGAGAACATCCCGTCCACCGGCGCGGGCGCGAACGGCGAGGTCACCGCCTCGTACGACGCCAACGCCATCACCGTCCTCGAAGGGCTGGACGCGGTCCGCAAGCGGCCCGGTATGTACATCGGCTCGACCGGTGAGCGCGGTCTGCACCACCTCGTGTACGAGGTCGTGGACAACTCCGTCGACGAGGCCCTGGCCGGGCACGCGGACACCATCGACGTCACGATCCTGCCCGACGGCGGGGTCCGCGTCGTCGACAACGGCCGCGGCATCCCGGTCGGCATCGTGCCGTCCGAGGGCAAGCCGGCCGTCGAGGTCGTGCTGACGGTGCTGCACGCGGGCGGCAAGTTCGGCGGCGGCGGCTACGCGGTCTCCGGCGGTCTGCACGGCGTCGGCGTCTCGGTCGTGAACGCCCTGTCGTCGAAGGTCGCCGTCGAGATCCGCACGGACGGCCACCGCTGGACGCAGGACTACAAGCTCGGCGCGCCGACGGCCCCGCTGGCCAAGCACGAGGCCGTCGCGGAGACGGGCACCTCGGTCACGTTCTGGGCGGACCCGGACATCTTCGAGACGACCGTCTACTCCTTCGAGACGCTCTCGCGGCGCTTCCAGGAGATGGCGTTCCTCAACAAGGGCCTGACGATCAAGCTCACCGACGAGCGCGAGTCGGCGAAGGCGACGGCCGGGGCGGACGAGGCGGGTGCGGACGAGAAGGACGAGGTCAAGACCGTCACGTACCACTACGAGGGCGGCATCGTCGACTTCGTGAAGTACCTCAACTCCCGCAAGGGCGACGTGGTCCACCCCACGGTCATCGACCTGGAGGCGGAGGACAAGGAGAAGAGCCTCTCCCTCGAAGTCGCCATGCAGTGGAACAGCGGCTACAGCGAGGGCGTCTACTCCTTCGCCAACATCATCCACACGCACGAGGGCGGCACCCACGAGGAGGGCTTCCGCTCGGCGCTCACCAACCTGATCAACAAGTACGCGCGCGACAAGAAGCTGCTGCGCGAGAAGGACGACAACCTCACGGGCGACGACATCCGCGAGGGTCTGACGGCGATCATCTCGGTGAAGCTGAGCGAGCCGCAGTTCGAGGGCCAGACCAAGACCAAGCTGGGCAACACGGAGGCCAAGACCTTCGTGCAGAAGGCGGTCTACGAGCACCTCAACGACTGGCTGGACCGCAACCCGGTGGAGGCCGCGGACATCGTCCGCAAGGGCATCCAGGCGGCCACCGCGCGCGTCGCCGCCCGCAAGGCGCGCGACCTGACGCGCCGCAAGGGCCTGCTGGAGTCGGCGTCGCTGCCGGGCAAGCTCTCCGACTGCCAGTCGAACGACCCCACCAAGTGCGAGATCTTCATCGTCGAGGGTGACTCCGCCGGCGGCTCCGCGAAGTCGGGCCGCGACCCGCAGTACCAGGCGATCCTCCCGATCCGCGGCAAGATCCTGAACGTCGAGAAGGCGAGGATCGACAAGATCCTCCAGAACCAGGAGATCCAGGCGCTGATCTCCGCGTTCGGCACCGGCGTGCACGAGGACTTCGACATCGCGAAGCTCCGCTATCACAAGATCATCCTGATGGCGGACGCCGACGTCGACGGCCAGCACATCAACACCCTGCTGCTGACCTTCCTGTTCCGCTTCATGCGGCCCCTGGTCGAGGCCGGGCACGTCTTCCTGTCCCGCCCCCCGCTGTACAAGATCAAGTGGGGCCGCGAGGACATCGAGTACGCCTACTCCGACCGCGAGCGCGACGCCCTCCTGGAGATGGGCCGCCAGCGCGGCAAGCGCGTGCGCGAGGACTCGATCCAGCGCTTCAAGGGTCTCGGCGAGATGAACGCCGAGGAGCTGCGCGTCACGACCATGGACCAGGACCTGCGCGTCCTCGGCCAGGTCACCCTCGACGACGCCGCCCAGGCCGACGACCTCTTCTCGGTCCTCATGGGCGAGGACGTCGAGGCCCGCCGCGCGTTCATCCAGCGCAACGCCAAGGACGTCCGCTTCCTCGACATCTGAGTCGGTCTCAGCTGACCGCGACAGAAGGGATCTTCACCAGCAATGACCGACGAGAACACCCCTCAGACGCCTGAGGACGGCACCGTCCGCATCGAGCCCGTCGGGCTCGAGACGGAGATGCAGCGCTCCTACCTGGACTACGCGATGTCCGTCATCGTGTCCCGCGCGCTGCCCGACGTCCGTGACGGCCTCAAGCCCGTACACCGCCGCGTCCTGTACGCCATGTACGACGGCGGCTACCGGCCCGAGAAGGGCTTCTACAAGTGCGCCCGCGTCGTCGGCGACGTCATGGGCAACTACCACCCGCACGGCGACTCCTCGATCTACGACGCGCTGGTGCGCCTCGCGCAGCCGTGGTCGATGCGGATGCCGCTGGTCGACTCCAACGGCAACTTCGGTTCCCCGGGCAACGACCCGGCCGCCGCCATGCGGTACACCGAGTGCAAGATGATGCCGCTGTCCATGGAGATGGTCCGCGACATCGACGAGGAGACCGTCGACTTCACGGACAACTACGACGGCCGCTCCCAGGAGCCGACCGTCCTCCCCGCCCGCTTCCCGAACCTGCTGATCAACGGTTCGGCGGGCATCGCGGTCGGCATGGCCACCAACATCCCCTCGCACAACCTGCGCGAGGTCGCGGCCGGCGCCCAGTGGTGCCTGGAGCACCCGGACGCCTCGCACGAGGAGCTGCTGGACGCGCTGATCGAGCGCATCAAGGGCCCCGACTTCCCGACCGGCGCCCTCGTCGTCGGCCGCAAGGGCATCGAGGAGGCGTACCGCACCGGGCGCGGCTCCATCACGATGCGCGCGGTCGTCGAGGTCGAGGAGATCCAGAACCGCCAGTGCCTGGTCGTCACCGAGCTGCCCTACCAGGTCAACCCGGACAACCTCGCGCAGAAGATCGCCGACCTCGTCAAGGACGGCAGGATCGGCGGCATCGCGGACGTCCGTGACGAGTCGTCGTCGCGCACCGGCCGGCGCCTGGTCATCGTCCTCAAGCGGGACGCGGTCGCCAAGGTCGTCCTGAACAACCTCTACAAGCACACCGACCTCCAGACGAACTTCGGCGCGAACATGCTGGCGCTCGTCGACGGCGTGCCGCGCACCCTCTCGCTGGACGCGTTCATCCGGCACTGGGTGACCCACCAGATCGAGGTCATCGTCCGCCGGACGAACTTCCGGCTGCGCAAGGCCGAGGAGCGGGCGCACATCCTGCGCGGTCTGCTCAAGGCGCTCGACGCGATCGACGAGGTCATCGCGCTGATCCGGCGCAGCGAGACCGTCGACATCGCGCGCACGGGCCTGATGGACCTGCTCACGATCGACGAGATCCAGGCCAACGCGATCCTGGAGATGCAGCTGCGCCGCCTCGCGGCCCTGGAGCGGCAGAAGATCATCCAGGAGCACGACGAGCTCCAGGTGAAGATCACCGAGTACAACGAGATCCTCGCCTCGCCGACCCGCCAGCGCGGCATCGTCAGCGAGGAGCTGGCCGCGATCGTCGAGAAGTACGGCGACGACCGCAAGACCATGCTGGTGCCCTACGACGGCGACATGTCCATCGAGGACCTGATCGCCGAGGAGGACATCGTCGTCACCGTCTCCCGCAGCGGCTACGTCAAGCGGACCAAGACGGACGACTACCGGGCGCAGAAGCGCGGCGGCAAGGGCGTACGGGGCACGAAGCTCAAGGAAGACGACATCGTCGACCACTTCTTCGTCTCCACCACCCACCACTGGCTGCTGTTCTTCACGAACAAGGGCCGCGTGTACCGCGCCAAGGCGTACGAACTCCCCGACGCCGGCCGGGACGCGCGCGGGCAGCACGTCGCGAACCTCCTCGCCTTCCAGCCGGACGAGGCCATCGCCGAGATCCTCGCCATCCGCGACTACGAGGCCGCGCCGCACCTGGTGCTCGCCACGAAGGCGGGTCTGGTGAAGAAGACGCCTCTGAAGGATTACGATTCGCCGCGCTCCGGCGGGGTCATCGCGATCAACCTGCGCGAGCGGGAGGACGGTTCGGACGACGAACTGATCGGCGCGGAGCTGGTCTCCTCGGACGACGATCTGCTCCTGATCAGCAAGAAGGCGCAGTCGATCCGGTTCACCGCCACCGACGACACCCTGCGTCCCATGGGCCGCGCGACCTCGGGTGTGAAGGGCATGAGCTTCCGCGAGGGCGACGAGCTGCTCTCGATGAATGTCGTGCGACCCGGTACGTTCGTGTTCACCGCGACAGACGGTGGGTACGCGAAGCGAACCAATGTCGACGAATATCGCGTCCAAGGGCGTGGGGGCCTCGGAATCAAGGCCGCCAAGATCGTCGAGGACCGGGGTTCGCTCGTCGGTGCGCTGGTGGTCGAGGAGACCGACGAGATCCTCGCCATCACGCTCGGCGGCGGTGTGATTCGTACGCGAGTCAACGAGGTCAGGGAGACGGGCCGTGACACCATGGGCGTCCAACTGATCAACCTGGGCAAGCGCGATGCCGTCGTCGGCATCGCCCGTAACGCCGAGGCGGGGCGCGAGGCGGAGGAGGTCGAGGGCGACCTCGACGCCGAACCCACCGCAGCGGCCGGCACGGACGAGGGCGACGGGCCCTCGGCCGAGTAGCACCGAGGAGAGAGTCATCGTGAGCGGAGCCACGGGCGCCGGTACGTCCACCGGACCTGCCGGTACATCCGGTACTTCCGGGTCTTCCGGGTCTTCCAGGCCAGAGAAGGACGGCGGCGGTCGTGGCTCCGCCGCCGACTCCCCCGTAGCGGGGGGTGCGGCGGGGGGCAGTGACCCGCGTGACTCGCACACGACGCAGCTGAAGGCGATCAAGCCGGACACCGAGGCGCCGGGGACCGGGGAGTCCGGGGCCTCAGCGGCCGGTGCGCCGGCCGGGGGCGGCGCCTCCGCCAAGGGTGGTCGCGGCAAGGGCGCTCAGCGCGGCTCTGGCGGCTCCGCGGGCAACGGGCGGGGTGCGCAAGGGGGTTCGGGGTCCGCGGGGGCTCAGGCGGGCCTCGCGGGCGCCGGTGCCTCCGGGGGCCAGGGCGGTCAGCAGGGCCGGCGCGACGGCTCGGGCGGCCGGTCCGCCGGTGCTTCCGGGGGCGCCCAGGTCGGGCACCAGCAGACCTCCTCGCCGCTGCCCGGTGAGCGGCGCCAGGACCAGCAGGGTTCCGTGCCGTACCACCCGCCGCAGGCGTACGCCGCCGAGGAGACGGCGCCCGACGGTGTCGTCCGGCGGCCCCGGACCGGTGCGCGGACCGCGCCGCGGGTGCGCAAGGCGCGGCTGCGGGTCGCCAAGGCCGACCCCTGGTCCGTGATGAAGGTCAGCTTCCTGCTGTCCATCGCGCTCGGGGTGTGCACGATCGTCGCCTCGGCCGTGCTGTGGATGGTCATGGACGCGATGGGGGTCTTCTCCTCCGTCGGCTCCACGATCTCCGAGGCGACCGGGTCCAACGAGTCCAACGGGTTCGACCTCCAGTCCTTCCTGTCCCTCCCCCACGTCCTGATGTTCTCGACGGTCATCGCGGTCATCGACGTCGTCCTCGCCACGGCGCTGGCGACGCTCGCCGCGTTCATCTACAACCTCTCCGCCGGGTTCGTGGGCGGGGTCGAGCTGACGCTCGCCGAGGACGAGTGAGCCGGGAACGGCTCTGGTGACCTGCGGTGAAACCCCGTGGGCCGGGGCCGTCCCAACCGATTTTGGGACTGCCCCGGTCGTGCGCTAACCTTCAGGAGTCAGCGCGCGGGACACACACCGCAAGCGCGGCGGGGCTATAGCTCAGTTGGTTAGAGCGCATCCCTGATAAGGATGAGGCCACAGGTTCAAATCCTGTTAGCCCCACATCGTCGAGAAGGCGTCTCCCTCCGGGAGGCGCCTTTTTCGTGTTCGGTGGTTTTTTGGGCAGCAAAAAGACCCGGTCGCTGGCGACGGGGGATGCACCAGCGACCGGGCTATGGCCAAGGCTAACAAGGGTGTTGGGGGCGGTGGGGGGTGACTGCGCGGACGGAGTGGGGTTATGTGAGCGGGATCACTCTTGGGGTGTCAAGTCGGCGCCTTGCGCGCGGGCTTGGGCGGCGATCTGTTGGAGGGCTTCGAGGTGGGCCTCCAGGCGGGTGCGGCCCTCGGGGGTGAGGGAGAGCCAGGTGCGGGGGCGTTTGCCGACGAAGCCCTTGCGGGCCTTCACGTACTGGGCCGCCTCCAGTGCCGAGACCGTCTTGCTCAGCGCGGAGTCCGAGAGGGCCAGGGCGTCCCGGGTGGTCCTGAAGTCCGCCTCCAGGCAGCCGGAGAGGAACGCGGCCAGGGCGAGGCGGGTGGGGTGCTGGACGGTGGGGTCCAGGCGCGGGGGCTCGCCGGTGCTCATGCCGTCGGCCTCGTGCGCGCGCGGTCCCTCGGCTTTGTGCGCGCGCGGTGCAATTGGAGCCAGGTCAGGGCGCCCTGGGTGATGCCGAACACGGCGAGGGCGGCGGGGGTGTTGATGGCGAAGGCCGCCACGACGGCCGCGGCGGTGGAGAGCAGGGCCGGGGAGTGCCGGAGCCACCTCTCCCGCGCCGTCCCCGTGGGCCACAGGAGGACGCCGCCCGCCCGCGCGTTGGCGACGAACAGGGCGAGGAAGCCGAGGAGGCACGCCACGGACGCCAGCATCAGGGCGACGCTCGGGTGGTCCTGGGTCGTGAGGAGCGCGAGGCCCGTGAAGCCCGCGGCGTAGAGCAGGCCCGCGGCCGGGGGGTGCCAGGCGGGGACCCTGCGGGCGTCGACGGCCGCCGTGCGCGCGCTGCGGGCTGCGGCCAGGGCGGCTTCCGCTGCCGCCGGGGTGGGGAGGTCCGTCGTCATGCGATCAGCGTGGCAAGTACTTTCCTGCTTGGCAAGTACTTTCACTCGAAAGGGTCTCGGGCGGGCACGGCGAAGGCCCGGGGCTCGTGGGAGCCGCCGGGCCTGGCGTGCGGGGCGTACGCAAGTCCGCCGTCACTGCGGTGAGGGTGCGCGGGAGGGTCAGCGCTGGAGGGGGGTCTCCGTGTCCGCCGCGGGGCAGTCCGGGGCGGTCTCGGTGAGGGGCTCCGCGTCCGTGCGCGGGAGGCGGCGGCAGTTCGGGGACTTGCCGTGGGCCTCGGCGCGGATGCGCTGCTTCATCGTCGGGGGGAGGGAGCGGACGTGGGACCAGTCCCAGAGCGGGGGTTCCACCGTGGCCGTCGGCGCCGTCGCGGTCGTGTTGCGCGTCGGCTCGGTGTGGGCTACCGCGGGGGCGGCCGTCGTCGTGATGAGGCCGAGGGCCGTGAAGAGGGACAGGAGGGCGGTGACGATCGTCGTCCAGAGCTTGGTGACCTGCGTGCGGGCCATGGCCCCTCACTTTCGGGTTGGGCGGATTTGCGTACTTTCCTCATGATGTGTATGTCGGGCGTCGAATCACGGACCGACGCACGCGGCGTGGCGATGTTCAGATGAACACCACCCGGATGGGTGCATGAGGGACGGAAGGGGCGAAAAGTGACCGTCCGTGGGGGTGTGATCACCCTCCGATCGGACCGGGAGCGTGCGCCCGCGCGGGGCGTCTACTCGGCGGTACCGAGCGGTAGTTGGGCGCCCGGGGAGGTCACCGATCGGTCTCGGCCGGTGTGTATAGTCGGGCGCCAGAGGTCCCCTACGTCAAGAAAGACGAGGTCGCGCGGTGAAGAAGCTTCTCCTGGTCGCACTGGCCGCCATCGGCGGGCTCCTCGTGTACCGCCAGATCCAGGCGGATCGCGCCGAGCAGGATCTGTGGACGGAGGCGACCGACTCCGTGCCCACGGGTTCGTGACTGCCGATTCCCAGAACTCCAACAGACCCCGGCCGTGGACGCGGTCGGGGTCTTGCGTTGTCCGGCGGCCGGGCGTGAGGGTTTCGACCTACAGCGACTTTCGACCGACAGCGGCTTCGGTGCGGTGAGCGAGGGGGCGGGATGGGACCGGCGGGTTCGGCGGCGCGGCGGTGGGCGGTCGTGGGGTGGGTGACGGGGCTGGCGCTGGCCGCGCCGGGTGCGGTGGCCCGGGCCGCCGAGGCGCCGGCGTACGCGTACGACGCCGGGGCGCGCGTCGTCAACGCGGCGAGCGCGACCAGTGACGCCGTACGGCTGGAAGCGGGGGGTGTGTACCGGAGCGGGCTCGTGGGGCGGGGGAAGGCGTACTTCAAGGTCGAGCTGGACGCGCGGACGACGACGTACGTGTCCGTGACCGCCGTGCCGGGGGACGGGGAGGAGCTGTCGTTCAACGACGGGGTGAAGGTCGCGCTCCAGGACGCCAACGGGCTCACCTGCTCCAGTGATTCCGTGACGTTCGGGTCTGTCGTCGGGGCTCGGCCGATCACCGCTTGGGCGGTGCGGGAGGTTCGGGCGGGGCGGTCGGTGTGCCAGGACGCGGGGACCTATTACGTGGTGGTGGAGCGGGCTGGGGAGGGGGGTCGGGGGGCGGCTGGTCCTTCTGGGGAGGGTGAGGGTGAGGGAGGGGCGGGTGACGCGTTCGGGTCGTCTTCCGGGACGCCCTCCGGGGCTTCCGGGTCCTCTGAGTCGCCTTCGTCGCCGGGTTCCTCCTTGGCGGGGGATGGCGGGTCCTGGGGGCTGGAGGTGGCTGTCGTCGGGGAGCCGCCTGTGGGGCGGGGTGGTGCCACTGTGGCGCCCAAGGGGTGGAGTTCGGCCACGCCTTCTCCGCTGGAGGGGGAGCCGCGGAGGCTGCCCGGTGGGGCCGGGTTCGCCACCGCCACGGACCTGGAGCAAGGGGCCTGGCGGGACGACATCCTGCCGGGGCAGACCCTGTTCTACGCCGTTCCCGTCGAGTGGGGGCAGCAGGTGTACGTCGCCGCCGAGCTGGGGAGCGGCGGTGACGGGTCCGGGTACGTCGCCTCCGCGCTCGACGTCACCCTCTACAACCCCGTCCGCGCCAAGGTCGACGACCTGCGGTTCGGGTACGACGGGGAGCAGAAGGCGGGTTCGCTGCGGCCCCTCGCGCCCGTCGCGTACGCCAACCGGTACTCCGCGAACGAGGCCGTCAGCGGGATGCGGTTCGCCGGGGGGTACTACCTCGCCGTCCATCTCTCCGCGCAGGTCGGGGAGAAGTTCGGGGACTCGGCGTACGGGGTGACGCTGCGGGTCCGGGTCGAGGGGGCTGTGCGGGGCGGGCCCGGGTACCGGGGGGAGTCCGTGCCGGGTGGGCTGTTCGGGACCGGGAGCGGGGGTGCCGGTGGGGGTGCGCCTTCGAACTCCGGGGAGACCAGGGCCGCCGGGGCCGAGGAGGGTTCGGGCGGGGGCGTGGCCATGGTCGCCGTCGCCGCGGGCGGGTTCGGGGCGGGGACCCTCGTACTCGTCGTCCTCGGTGTGTGGACCTTCGTCGGGCGGCGGCGGGCCGGTCAGATGCGGGTCAGGGCCCAGAAGCCGATCGCGTAGCAGGTCAGGGCGAAGAGGAGGAGGGGGACCGCGATCCTGCGGGGCGGGCCGGAGCGGGGCGCCGCGCGGCTGTGGCGGGCGGTGGGGGGTGCGGGGGACGGGGTCGGGTGGGGGCGCGTCGTGTAGGTCGCCGTGGAGGCGGTGTCGGGGGTGCCGGGGGTGTGGGGGGTTCGGGGCAGGGCGTACGTGGTGGGGTCGTACGGGGGTGGTGGGGTGGTGTGGACGGGGGCGAAGGCGGGGTCGTGGGGCTGGTGGTGGGTGGTCAGTGGGGGTGGGAGGTGGAAGCTGCCCGTGTCCGACATCGTGGGGGTCGGTGTGGGGGTGTGCGGGTGCGGGGTTGCCTCGGGTGGGGTGGAGGCGGGGGGTGTCGCCGCTGGGCCCCAGCCGGCCTGGACCGAGGCCGTCGGGGTGGGGCCGGGCCAGGTGGGGTGGGGGGCCGTGCCGGGCCAGGTGGAGGTGGGCGGGGTGTCGGGGGGTGGGGGTGTGGGGTGGGTGGTCGGCTTCGGGGGGACGGGGGATGGGGTGGGGGCGGCGGCTTCGGCGGCGTACCCCTCGTACCCGTCGTATCCCTCGTACCGGGGTTCGCCGTACGACTGGCCGGTGTACGACGGGCCCGTGCCCGTTCCTGTCGTGTTCAGGGCTGTCGATGTGGGGCCCTCGGGGGTGAAGCCCTTGGGGAGGGGGCCCAGTTGGTCGAAGATCTCGATGGACTCGTCGTCCGGGGTGGGGGTGAGGAGTTCCGTGGCCGTCAGGAGGGCCTTGCGGGCGCCTGTGGCGGTGCGGAAGCGGGACGTGGGGTCCGGCTGGAGGAGCGAGGCTATGACCTGCCAGAGGGGCTCGGGGATGCCCTTGGGGGCGCCCGGGGTGCCGTGCTCGGCGAAGTGCTGGATGAGGGCCTTGGCGTCCGGCTTCGTACCCTCCAGGAGGTACAGGGCCACCAGTCCTACGGCGAACAGGTCGGCCGGGAAGTCCGGGTCGGCGCCCAGGAGTTGCTCGGGGGCGATGTAGCCCGGGGTGCCGACGACGAGGTTCGTGTCGGTGAGGCGCGGCTCGCCCAGGCGCATCGAGATGCCGAAGTCGGACAGGCGCAGGCGCGGGCGCGCCGTACCCGTCGCCTCCAGGAGGATGTTCGCCGGTTTGATGTCGCGGTGGACGACGCCCTCGGCGTGGACGGCGGCGAGGCCGGCCAGCAGCTGGTCGACCAGGACGCAGACGAACGGCGGCGGGAGGGGGCCGTAGTCGCCGATCAGGTGGACCAGGGAGCCGCCCGAGACCAGGTCCATCGTGAAGAGGACCTTGTCGTCGTCGGCGGCCCAGCTCGCCGGGGCGAGGACGTTCGGGTGGTCGATGCGGAGCGCCTGTTCGCGGACGAACCTCAGCAGGGAGTGGGCGTCGCTCTGCTGGAGGACCTTGGCGGCGACGTACCGTCTGCGGCGGTGGTCCCAGGCGCGCCAGACCGCGCCGACCCCGCCGCGGCCGATCGGGTCGACGAGTTCGTAGCGTCCGGCGAAGACCTCACCCATGCTGTGCACCCATGCTGTGTGGCGCTCCTCCCCCTGCGGTTGCCCCTGGGCGGGGCGATGTCGCGCTGTGCCGTTGTCCGGTCACTCCTTTTTACGTCGTGTCCGCGCCCCGCTCAGGGTTTCGCCCCGGGTTTTCTCCGGGTTGTGTCCCGCGGTGGTTCGGGTCCCCCGTGATTTGCTGCTGTTCGCCCTCGATGAGGGTGTTTCCCCCGTGGAACCGGCCGGGCCCGTTCGCCGAACCCCCTTCGGCGCGCGGGCCGTCGGTCAGTTCTGGTGGGACTGGTAGTGCGTCACCGCGTCCGACGTGCGGCCCGCGCCGTAGACCCGGAGGAACTCGGCGAGTTCCGGGTGGGTCGGGGCGAGGGTGTCCGCCGCGTCGATGATGTCGCCGGCGGCGGCGACCGAGCGCAGCAGGGACTGGATCTCCCGGACCACGCGCTTGACGGTGGGAGCACCTGAACTGCTCGTCGTCTGCGTGGTGTTGCTGAGCACGGAGCCTCCCTGCGAACGCTTGATCTCGTCCATCCGCTGGGTCGCCTCGGCGGCGCTGACGCTGCCGTCCGCGACCTGGGCGGCGAGATCTTGCAGCAGCTGTACGCGCTGCACGACCGCCGGGTTGCCGATCTTCGCGCGCTGTCCGCTCATCAGCTGGGACAGCATCGGGGCGGAGAGCCCCAACACCCCTGCGAGACGAGCCTGGTTGAGACCAAGATCGTCGATGAGCTTGCGGAAGAGCGCCCCCAGCGGCTCTCCGTACCAGTTCCGCTGGAGCTCCCGCGCTCTCGCGGTCGCTTCCTGTTGTGCGGCGTCCATTCGCGTCTCCCCATCGCTTCCCCAGAAAACCGCGGTTCGCTGTAGCGAACCACGTCCGAGCATCTTACGGAGAGTGGTCGGTCGCGGGGACCCCCAATCTTTTTGCGGGATCAGGGGGGTGACCCGGTAGTCTGGTCCTCGACGTCCCCCGGTGCGTGGTTGGTGGTGGGGGTGTCTTCGGGGCCTTAGCTCAGTTGGTAGAGCGCCGTCTTTGCATGGCGGATGTCAGGGGTTCGACTCCCCTAGGCTCCACATCTTTGGACCCCCTTTGACCTGCGGAAACGTGGGGCGGAGGGGGTCTCTTGTCGGTTCTGATGGGCACGGGGTGGGCACATGGGGCTGATCGCGGTCCTGGCGTCCTTTGCTGGGTCGGAGCCTCGTGGGTACGCGTGGGGAGTCCGCACGCTCGTGTGATTCCTTCCCGGTGTCTTACCTACCGTCCGGCCCATGGCGTACATCGAGACCAAGGCGAGGAAGGGCGAGGAGTCCAGCTACATCGTCCGCTGGCGGGCCGGAGGGGCACGGGCGGGCAAGCGGGAGTCGGAGTTCTTCGACGACAAGGACGCGGCCACCAAGTTCCGGGATCTCGTCAACGGGTTCGGGCAGCAGTGGCCGCCGGGGTGGATACGGGGGCAGGGGTTCGTCGCTGATGTGCGGTCGGCGGAGGAGATGTTCGAGCCGTTCGCCATGAAGCAGATCAGCTTGTTGACAGGGGTCCAGGGAGACACCCGGGCGAAGTACCGGCGGCTGGTCGAGCGGAACATGTCGCCGTGGTTCAAGAGCTACTCGGTGCGCGACGGGGAGGGCGGGATCAGCCGGGAGATGGTCCAGCAGTGGGTCAACGACCTCGCGGCGGGGAAGGCCGCGCCGCTCGATCCGGCGGACCACCGGCCCCGTACGAAGTACAAGCCGAAGACGATCGGCAACCAGCACGGGTTGCTCCACACGATCCTCCAGGCCGCGGTGGATGCCGAGCCGCAGCTCCGGGCGACCAACCCGTGTGCCTTCACGCGGCTTCCGCGTCTCGACGGGGAGCAGGTCGAGGAGGAGATGGTCTTCCTCGAACGGGAGGAGTACCGGTGGATCTACGAGTGCATGGCCGAGGACGCGAAGGATCTGGCCGACACGCTCGCGGAGACCGGTGTGCGGTGGGGTGAGGGGACCGCGCTTCAGCCGCGTGATCTGCGGCGGCGTAACGGGCGGCCGGCTGTGCGGGTGCAGCGGGCGTGGAAGCGGGACGAGGACGGGAAGCCGTATCTCGGGGCGCCGAAGACGAAGAGGAGCCGGCGCACGATCGTGATCACCTGGAAGCTCGACGCGATGCTGCGGCGGCGGGCGAAGGGGAAGGCGCCGGACGCTCTGCTGTTCACCGGGCCGGAGGGTGGGCGGTGGGACGCGGGGACGTTCCGGCGGCTGCGGTGGTTGCCCGCGATCGAGCTGGCGGCGGAGAAGCTCGGGCTGATCAAGCGGCCCCGGATTCATGACCTGCGCCACTCGCATGCGGCGTGGCTGATTGCGGCGAAGGTGCCGTTGCCCGCGATCCAGGCCCGGCTGGGGCATGAGTCCATCACCACCACCGTGGACCGGTACGGGCATCTCCTCGACGCTCTCGACGACGAGGTCATGGCCGCCGTCGCGTGGGCCATGGACCCTACCGCGCCGCTGCCGGGGTTCCATGCGCAGACCGGACTCGCCGGTACGGGGAGCTGGCTTCTTCCGCTGCCGCCGCGCGAAGGCGCTGTGCCGCCCGAAGCCTACTGGGAGGCCGACGACGAGGTTCCGTCGGTTCCGGACGGGCCTGTCTTCGTCGTCACGTTCGACGGCCGCGAGGTCCCCTTCGCCGACCGGGACCACGCGCAGCTGGTCGCCGACCGGTGGAACGACGACCACGCCGGGGAACTGGACGCGCTGCGCGCTGACGGGTGGCCGGAGGAGAAGGTCGTCCGGCGGGGAGCGGCCGGGCCTGAGGAACGGGCGCGGTGGAACGGTGGCGGGTCTGTCTGGACACGGGTTCCGGACCGGCAGTTCGTCCACTACGCCATGGCGTCGTACACCGGGGACGGCTCGCCGGCGTTCACGCCGTTTCCCGTGACGGGGCGGTGGACGTGGGAGTTCGAGGGCGACAGCTACACCGCGAAGGCGGCTGAGTACCGGATCGAGCGGCGGCCTCGCGGGACGATCGAGACGCAGGTTCGCGGAGTCAGTGAGGAAGCCGTCGCGGCGTCGTCTCTGGTGGCGCGGGCGGAGGTGCTCAAGATCTGCTCGCAGGGGCCGAGTGCCGAACCGGGTGGCTCCGGGAAGTGACAGACGAATGGCCCCTTCCGCTCGGGCGAGCGGAAGGGGCCATCTTCGTGTCCGGCGGCTCATGCGCGTGGGCGGAGCATCACGTTGCGGTCTCTGTGCCCATGTGGAAGAGGACCGCAGCGGCCTTGTGGAGGCTGTCCGCCAGGGTTCGGGCGTCGTTGCGTGCTTCGCCGAAGTGCTTCAGGGCCTCGGCGGTCGCGTTGCCCGGGGAGGTGGCGTCGTCCATGCGGATCAGGCCCTTGGCCAGGTGGTGGCGGATCGCGGTGGACAGGTGGTCGAGGGTTTGCGGGAGGCGGTCGATCACCTGTGTGAGGGGCTGGGCGACCTCGCTGACGTGTGGCGGGTAGCGGAGCGCCGTCGGGGTGGAGAGGGCGTGGTTGACGTTCCTCATCGCGGTTGCGGCGTCAGTGGCGAGTTTGGCCGCGGACCTCTCCGATGCGCTGACGTTGTCCAGGGCGGGGTCGTTGTCGTAGGTGATGGGGTGGCAGACGGTCTTCCACTGGTCCGGGAGGTCGCCCTCCGTCCAGCCGTTGACGGTGTCCGGCTTGAAGCGTTCGACGGGGTCTATGAGGTAGCCGGCTTCCACCAGGCGGTGACCGGCGGAGGCTGCGGGGAACGGGCGGTGCGCGGGGCCGAGTTCGCGGTGGGCGAGGGTGCGGAGGGGAGGCGGCTCTGTGTCGTAGGCGCTGTTCGTCCTGGCCGGGGACACGACCATGAGGAACCAGCGGTCGTCGAGGACGTAGGCCAGGGCGCGGTGTTCGGGCGTGGCGGTCATGGTGGGCTTCTCCGGGGAGACGTGAGTAGGGCGGGTCAGGGCGGTCACCAGAGGCTCAGTGGTTTGCCCGCCGTGGCCGCGATGTGGATGTGGCGGGCGATCTCCGCCGCGGGTTCCTTGAGGGCAAGACCGGTGCGGATCGCGGCGCCGATGGCGCGGGAACGGCCGGCCGGGCCGCGCAGGTCTGCCAGGGGGCTGGCGGGGTTGCGGCGGCGGGTCAGCCATTCGGTGCGGTTCTCCGCGGGGGTGCCGAGGCGGAGGTGGGTGGGCTGCTGGCAGGAGTGGTTGTCGCAGGTGTGGCAGACGGTGGGGGGGCCTTTCCCCTTGGGCGTGGACACCTTGGACACTGGACCTTGAGGGTCCAGAGGAAGAGATGTCACGCATGGTGATGAAGGTGTATTCGGCGGAGT